>JAAXIW010000054.1 GCA_012270135.1 Brevundimonas sp.
TCGTAGGTCGCGGACGAGGTGGCGATGCGGCGGATGATCTCGTCCAGTTTCATGACCGGGGGCGGCTTCATGAAATGCAGGCCGCTGAAGCGCTCGGGCCGGTCGGTGGCCGAGGCCAGGCGGGTGATCGAGATCGACGAGGTGTTGGAGGCCAGCAGGGTGTTCGGGCCGAGGTGCGGCACCAGGTCGGCGAGGATGGCCTTCTTGACCGCCTCGTCCTCGACGGCCGCCTCGATGACCAGATCGGCCTTCGCCGCCTCCGCCAGCGATTTCGCCGGCCGGATCCGGGCCAGGGCGGCGTCGGCTTCGGCCTGGGCGGTGAGGCCGCGCGCCACCTGACGGGCCAGGCTGGCCGCGATGACCCCCTGGGCCTGCGGCACCCGTTCCGGGGCGGCGTCGTGCAGCAGGACGTCGTAGCCGCCGGCCGCGACGGCCTGGGCGATGCCGCCTCCCATCTGGCCCGCGCCGACGATGGCGACTGATCGGATCGTGGTCATGAAGTCCGGTGGTCTGGCGGGCGCTCGGCCCGATCGGAGCGGCACCCTAGACGGCCTGCCGTGGGGCGCAAGCGCCGCCCGCGCGCCGCCGCCCCGCTCCGGTCCGCCTGTCGCCCGCCGGTCACGCTCGGAGCCTGGGTCTTGTAGCCTGGGTCGACAAGACCGATTCCGCTCTAGCCCAGCATCTGGATCAGGAAGGGGGCGCTCATCCGGTTGAACAATATGCCGAGGAAGTGGAGCGTCAGGATGGCCACGATGGGAGAGATGTCCAGCCCGCCCAGCGGCGGAATGACCCTCCGGAACGGGGCCAGGATCGGTCCCGTCAGGGCGTCGAGGAACATGGCGATCTGGTTCACGAACCGGTTGCGGTGATTGATGACGTCGAAGGCGAAAAGCCAGCTCAGGATGGCCGACAGGATGATCGCCCAGGTCATGAGCGACAGGATGGTGTTGACCAGCCAGACGATGGCGTAACCCATGGACGATATGCTCCCGCGATGCCCCCCGCTTCTAGCGCGTCGATCCGGCCTGTCCAAGGATTCGCGCGGGCGCCGCGACGATCGGCGTCGAACACCGTTGACACCACCGGCCCGCCGCTCGTATGTCGCGCCCTCGCCCGAAGCCCGGAAACGGGGCCGTAGCTCAGTTGGTAGAGCGCGTCGTTCGCAATGACGAGGTCAGGGGTTCGACTCCCCTCGGCTCCACCATCCTGCTTCGCGCGGTGCGCCTGGCAGGACCGGTCCTGCAGGGCGCGGCAGGTATCCCGTACTTTCGCGAAATCCGACAACGTCGTTCGTCAAGCTTGACGGCGGGGCTTGAAAGGCGTGGAGTCGCCCCGGGCTGATCCACAGGGATTAACGGGGACCGATCATGAAAACGCTCATCACCGCCCTGGCGCTCGCCGCCGTGCTAGCGCCGGGCGTCGCCGGCGCCCAGAACGCGCGCCTGACCGCCAACTATGGCGAAATCCGCCTCAGCGCCGGCTTCACGCCCGATCCGCACCGGGTCAACCTGACCGCCGGCGGCTCGATCGACGCCTATACGGACACCGACCTGCCGGCCGCCTGCGTCGGCGACATCTCCAATGCGCCGGACTATGAGGTCACCTACAGCGCCGGTTCGCTGCCTCTGGTGTTCCGCACCTTCTCATCGACCGACACCACCCTGATCATCAACGGGCCGGACGGCCGCTGGTACTGCGATGACGACAGCTATGGCGACGGCGACGCAGAGGTGCGCTTCAACAGGCCGTCCAGCGGAACCTATGACATCTGGATCGGCACCTTCAACGGCGGCACCGCCCCGGCGACCCTGCTGATCACCGAAACGCCGTAGCGGCTAGTGATCCTCGTCGAAGCGCCGGCCGACCAGGTCGGCGAGGGCGGTCACCGCCGCCTCCGCTTCGGCTCCTTCGGCGACGATCTCGATGCCGCAGCCGTTGCCGGCGCCCAGCATCAGCAGGCCCATGATCGACAGGGCGTTGACGGTGACACCGTCGCGGGTGACGTGAATCTCGGCGTCGAAGCCCGAGGCCAGCTTGACGAATTTGGCGCTGGCGCGCGCGTGCAGGCCGCGCGTGTTGCAGATATTGGCGGTCGTGGCCGCCCGGCCGCCCGAGGCGCTTGCCGCGTCGCTCATTTCTCGCCCTGCAGCACCCAGCTGGCCACCGAGATGTATTTGCGCCCGGCGTCCTGGGCGTGGGCGACGCAGGCTTCCAGCGGCTCGCGGCCGCGCACGCTGGCCAGTTTGATCAGCATCGGCAGGTTCAGCCCGGCGATGACCTCGGCCCGGGTCTCCTCCATCACCGAAATCGCGAGGTTGGACGGCGTGCCGCCGAACATGTCGGTCAGCAGGATGACGCCGTCGCCGTCGTCCACGGCCCGCGCGGCGTCGACGATGTCGCGGCGGCGACGCTCCATGTCGTCCTCGGGTCCGATGCAGATGGCCGCGACGCCCCGTTGCGGGCCGACGACATGCTCCATGGCCGACAGGAATTCCGAGGCCAGACCCCCGTGGGTGACAATCACCAGGCCGATCATGAAGGCTTCACCAAGACTCGCGCCCCCGCGTCTCCGACCGTCCGCTGGACCGGCCGCAAGCCGCGCGGAATAGCCCAAACGGGCGGCGGGTTAAAGCGGGGCGAGCGCCGCCGCGACCTTTTCGACCACAGAGGCCTCGAATCCGTTGAGGCGCAGCAGCGGCAGCGCCACCCCCTCGAGGACCCGCGTCCGGCGCTCCGGCAGCCGCTCGAGCGGCCCGTCGGTCAGTTCGACCGCCAGCGACAGCCGCGTCAGGCCGCGGGCCCAGGCGGTCAGGACGCCGATCCCCCGCGCCTCCATCCGGCCGGCGATGGTTTCCGGCGCGATCGCATAGAGGGCCCCGGCGGACGCGACGACATGGGCGTAGTCGTCGGCGACCAGCCGCCAGCCGCGTCCGGTCAACCGCAGCGCCAGGTCGCTTTTGCCCGCCCCCGGAGCGCCGGTGATCAGCACGCCGCGCCAGCCCGCGGTGGTCCAGCGCGCCGCCACCGTCCCGTGCAGCGGCTGCCGCGCGGTCACGGGCGTCGTCCGGCCGGCGCGGCGGGCAGGGCGACCTCGAAGCGCGCTCCGGCGACCCTTCCGTCCGCCCCGAGCCGGTTCTCGGCCCAGACCAGGCCGCCGTGCGCCTCGACGATCTGGCGCACGATCGAGAGGCCGAGCCCGGAATTGGTCCCGAACGCCGTTCCCCGCGGCCGCGAGGTGTAGAAGCGTTCGAACACCGTCTCGAGGTTTTCCGGCGGGATGCCCGGGCCGTCGTCTTCGATCCGCACCCGCACCGGCCGCTCGGGATCGATGTCGTCCCGCGACAGGCTGACCCGCACCAAGCCGCCCGCCGGGCTGAACGAACGGGCGTTGTCGATCAGGTTGCGGAACACCTGCCCAAGCGGGCCGTCGCGGCCGCGGATCATGGCGTGCTCCGCCTCCGAACCGGTGAAGGTCACGTGCACGCCCTCGTCGGGTTGGAGCGCAGCCTCGTAGACGCCGACGATCTCGCTGATCAGCACGGTCAGGTCGATCGGGCGCGGCCGGTCCCGGTTCAGCTCGGCGTCCAGACGTGAGGCGTTGGAGATGTCGGTGATCAACCGGTCCAGCCGCCGCACGTCCTGCTGCAGCAGGGCCGTCAGCTTGTCGCGCTGGGCGTCCGTCTTCACCAGCGGCAGGGTCTCCAGCGCCGAGCGGATTGAGGTCAGCGGGTTCTTGATCTCGTGGGCCACGTCGGCGGCGAACCGTTCGATGGCGTCCATCCGGTCCGCCAGGGGCTCGGGCATGGTCGCCGGCGGCCGGGCCCGATCGCCGCGCTCGTCCCGGCGGGGGTCAAGGTCCGGCAGGGAGATGGCGCGGGCTCGCTGCAGCCGCACCGCGTCCGCCGCCGCCGACAGCCGCATCACCGGCCGCGCCACGAACAGGTGCAGCAGCAGGGACGACAGCAGCGACACGAACAGCGCCACCAGGGCGAAGGGCATCAGCGCCAGCCGCTGCGCCGCCAGCGTCTCGTCGACATCGCCGGCCTCCAGCGTCAGCACGCCCAGGACCTGTTCGACATGGCGGACGGGGATGGACACCGAGACCACCCGATCGCCGCTCTCCGACAGTCTCAGGGTGGCGGACGACTGCCCTTCCAGAGCCGTTTCGACCTCGTCCGCCAGGGCTCGCCGGGCCCGTTCGAGCTCGCGCGCGTCACGCGCCCGCTCGTCGGCGTCGGGAACAGGCGGCGGCGTGCCGGCGGGCAGGGCCGGCGGCCGGGGCTCGCCCGGAATGGCCTCGGTCCCCTGGTAGCTGTCGGCGACGCGGATGCCGTCGACGTCGAACCGGCGAGCGCGCTGGCCGACGGGGATGAAGTTGTCGCG
>JAAXIW010000007.1 GCA_012270135.1 Brevundimonas sp.
GCCTCGACGTATTTCTGGGCCACGAAATAGTTGATGGCGTTGACGTCGCCGCGGGCGATCGCCTCCGACACCATGGCGGTGGCCCGGGCCTCGGCCTCGGCTTCACGTTCGCGGGCTTCGGCGTCGCGGAAAGCGGCTTCCTTGCGGCCCTCGGCCTGCAGGATGGCCGCCTGCTTCGCCCCCTCGGCGCGCGCGATGGCGGCCTGTTTCTCGCCCTCGGCCTCGGTGATGACGGCCCGGCGCTCGCGCTCGGCCTTCATCTGACGCGCCATGGCGTTGGTGATGTCGGCCGGCGGGCTGAGATCCTTGATCTCGATGCGGTTGACCTTGACGCCCCACGGCTCGGTCGCCGCGTCGATCACGGTCAGCAGGCGCGAGTTGATGTTGTCGCGCTGGAACAGGACTTCATCCAGGTCCATCGAGCCGACCACGGTCCGCAGGTTGGTCGAGCACAGCTGGGTGATGGCGTAGTGCAGATTCTCGACCCGATAGGCGGCGCGGGCCGCGTCCATGACCTGGATGAAGACGATGGCGTCGACCTTCACCATGGCGTTGTCCTTGGTGATGACCTCCTGCTGGGGCACGTCGAGGACCTGCTCCATCATGTTCATGCGGCGGCCGATGCGCTCGACGAAGGGCGTCAGCAGGCTGATGCCGGGCGACAGCGTCCGGGGGTATTTGCCGAACCGTTCGACCGTGTACTCCCGACCCTGCGGCACGATCTTCACCACGCTGAACAGCAGGATGAACGCCAGGACGACGAGCGCGCCGACGAAGAGTGTGGAAAAATCCATCAAGAGCCTCCCTTTTCCCCTCAAGGTTAGCATCCGGGGGGCGGCCCGCCAGCGAAACCGGACCCCGGTTCATGAACTCGCTGTAATGTTTCAGCCCCCGCGGGCCGCGAAGGCGAGGTCGACCACCCGCCGGGTCTCCACCCAGTCGACCAGAGCGTCCACTTGATCCCGGGCCACGAACCGGGCCTCCACGGCGTCGTCGCCCGCCACCGGCTCGCCAGAGAGCCAGCGGGCCGCGTAGTCGATCAGCACATAGTGCCGCCCCGCGTCGGGGAAGATCCCATCGACGACGTCGAGCAGGCCGGTGATCTCCGCCTCGACGCCCGTTTCTTCGCGCAGCTCCCGCAGGGCCGCATCCATGGCCCGTTCTCCCGGCTCGATCCGTCCGCCCGGCAGGCTCCATTCGCCCTGTTTCGGGGGCTTGCCCCGGCGGATCAGCAGGACCTCGTCGCCGCGCAGGCAGACGACGCCGACGCAGGGCGCGGGGGCGGGGAGGGGTTTGATCATCGCCCGACCCTAGCGGCCCCCTTTCGCCGCGCCCATGACTTTGACACAACCGGCGCATGACGCCGCCGTCCGCCCAAGCGATCGCCGCCCTCAAGTCCGCCCTCGGCGACGGCGGCTGGACCGATGACCCGGCCGAAATCGCGCCGTGGCTGAGCGAATGGCGCAACCGCTGGAACGGTCACACGCCGCTGATGCTGACGCCCCGCTCGACGGAGCAGGTCGCGGCGGCGGTGCGGGTCTGCGCCGAACACCGCGTCGCCATCACGCCCCAGGGCGGCGACACCGGACTCGTCGGGGGGCAGATCCCGTTCGGCGAGGTGTTGCTGTCGACCCGCAGGCTGCGCGATGTCCGCGACGTCACGCCGCTGGACGACGCCATGACGGTCGAGGCGGGCGTGACCCTGCTGGAGGCCCGGCAGGCCGCTGCGGCGGCCGACCGGATGTTCCCGCTCAGCCTCGCCGCGGAGGGCACGGCCACCATCGGCGGCGTCGTCTCGACCAACGCCGGCGGCACCGCCGTGCTGCGCTACGGCGTGATGCGCGATCTGGTGCTGGGGATCGAGGCGGTCCTGCCCGACGGCGAGGTCTTCCACGGTCTGAAGCGGCTCAGGAAGGACAACACCGGCTATGACCTGAAACAGCTGCTGATCGGGGCCGAGGGTACGCTGGGCGTCGTCACCGCCGCCACCCTGAAGCTGTTCCCGGTGATGCGCTCCCGCGCCACCGCCATGGTCGGCCTCGACAGCCCCCGCGCCGCCGTCGATCTGCTGGCCCGCGCCAAGGCCGAGACGGGCGGGGGCGTTGAGGCCTTCGAGCTTATGAAACGGATCGGCATGGAATTCGTGCTGGCCAACATTCCCGATACGCGCGAGCCGCTCGATTCCACCCCGCCCTGGTACGTCCTGATCGAACTGGTCTCCGGCGAGCCGGGCGCGGCCGACGCCGCCATGGAGCGGCTGCTGACCCACGCCTTCGAGACCGGCCTGATCACCGACGCGGCCATCGCCCAGAACGACGCCCAGCGCGCCGGCTTCTGGAAGGTCCGCGAGGAACAGTCGGCGGCCCAGAAGCCCGAGGGCGGCGGCTGGAAGCACGACGTCTCCGTGCCCGTCTCCCGCATCGCCGACTTCCTCGAGGAGGCGACCGCCGCCGTCGAACGCTTCCATCCCGGCGCCCGGGTCAGCGCCTTCGGCCACGTCGGCGACGGCAATCTGCACTATGACGTGCTGTGCCCGCCGGGCGGGGACCGTCCCGCCTTCCTCGCCCGCTGGGCCGAGGGCTCGCGGATCGTCCACGACATCGTCGCCCGCCATGACGGCTCGATCAGCGCCGAACACGGCCTCGGCCGCCTCAAGACCGACGAGGCGCGGCGCTACAAGTCGCCGGTCGAAATCCGCGCCATGCAGGCCGTCCGCGCCGCCCTCGATCCGCACCGGATCATGAACCCGGGCGTGCTGTTCTGAGCCGGCCTCACAGGTTCGTCACAACGGCCACAACGAAGAAGAAGTCACAACGGGCACGACGGCATCGAGTTGGCTTCCGGATTCCGCGGGCCCTTGCCCGCCTTGAATTTCTTGCGTTCCCCTGACGGGACACGCGGGCCCGCCGGCCCCGTTGTGTCCTTTGTGCCTTCGTTGTGGCCGTTGTGACGAACCAGACAGCCTCGCCCGCCGTTACGCAGGGGACTATTGCCAGCACAGGGCGATCGACCTAACCCTCCGCCTCGATTCAACCACCCGGAGCCCGCCATGACCCTCGCCCTGCTGTTCCCCGGACAAGGCAGCCAGTCGGTCGGCATGGGCGCGGCCCTGGCCGACGCCTTCGGCAGCGCCCGCGAGGTCTTCGCCGAGGTCGACGACGCCCTTGGCCAGAAGCTTTCGGTCCTGATGCGCGAGGGGCCCGAGGACCAGCTGACCCTGACCGAGAACGCCCAGCCGGCCCTGATGGCCGTCTCCGTGGCCGCCGCCCGCGTCCTCAAGGCCGAGTTCGACGTGGACGTGACCCGCGCCGCCTTCGTCGCCGGCCATTCTCTGGGCGAATACTCGGCCCTGTGCGCCGCCGGGGCGATCAGCCTCAGCGATACCGCCCGCCTGCTGAAGCTGCGCGGTCAGGCCATGCAGCGCGCCGTGCCGGTGGGCAAGGGCGCCATGGCCTCGCTGATCGGGCCGAAGACCGATCTCGCCCTGGCCGAAGAAGCCGCCAAGGCCGGCTCGGAGGTCGGCGTCTGCGTCGTCGCCAACGACAACAACGCCGGCAATATCGTCATCTCGGGCGACAAGGCCGCCGTCGATCGCGCCATCGAGAAGGCCAAGGAATTGGGCGCCCGCGCCATCCCCCTGAACGTCTCGGCACCCTTCCACTGCCCGCTGATGCAGCCCGCCGCCGACGAGATGGCCGCCGCCCTCGCCGACGCCCGCATCGTCGCCCCCGCCGTTCCCGTCGTCGCCAACGTCACCGCCGGCCCGGAGACCGACCCGGAAGTCATTCGCCGCCTGCTGGTCGAACAGGTCACCGGCCGCGTCCGCTGGCGCGAGTCGATGGAGTGGATGGCGGGCGAGGGGGGCGTGACCCGTTTCGCCGAGATCGGCTCCGGCAAGGTCCTGACCGGCATGGCCAAACGCATCGCGCCCGACGCCGAGAGCATGGCTCTGAATACGCCGGAAGAGCTGGAAGCCTTCGCGGCGTCGCTTTGACCCTTTCATCGGCCAGGCGCTGGTTTGCTTTCGCCGCTGTTTTCGCTGGCGGCGGAGTTCTGCTTTGGCTGGCCTTGGGCTTGCTGGCGATGACGCTCTTCGCCATCGGAAGCGGCAGCCTGACCGGGTGGATAATCGTGCTGCTGCTCGTCATGATCGCAGCCTGTGCGGTGCTCATGACCCGAGCGGCGCTGAAATTCGAGTTCGGGCGCGCGGGCCTTCATGGCCACCGCCTACGCCTGCGTTATCCTGTCTGTCCTTGTCGGGGCGACGATCAAATAGCCGAAAGTCTGGAGCCGCTCACATGTTCAACCTCACCGGCAAGACCGCCCTCGTCACCGGCGCCACGGGCGGCATCGGCGGGGCCGTCGCCCGCGCCCTGCAC
>JAAXIW010000152.1 GCA_012270135.1 Brevundimonas sp.
GCAGTATCCCGGCGGGCAGGCTTAGTTTTCGGTTTGCCCGCCGGGATACTGCGGCCGCCAAACCGAAGGCCCCGCGCAAGAAGGCGGCCGACCTGTGAGCGGACACGAACGCGACGAGGACGAGATCGAGGCTTCGCGCGCGCCGCTGATGGATCATCTGATCGAGCTGCGCGGCCGGCTGATGATCTGCGTGGCCGCCTTCGTGGTCGGATTCATCGGCTGTTTCATCGTGGCGGACCCGATCTACGTCTTCCTGGTCCAGCCGTTCGCCGTCGCGGCCCAGTTCCGCGAGGCGGCCGGTCCGGGCGGAAGCGTTTCGCCCTTCGACCTGATCCTCGGAACCGCCGGCCTCGTGCCCGTCCCGGGCGGCGCCGGCGAGACCGTGAACCTGATTTTCACCGCGCCGCTGGAGTTCCTCATCACCAAGATGAAGCGGGCCGCGTTCGGCGCCGTGGTGGTGACCTTCCCGGTGCTGGCCTGGCAGCTCTACCGCTTCGTAGCCCCCGGCCTGTACCGCAACGAGCGGGGAGCCTTTCTGCCCTTCCTCATAGCCGCCCCCGCCCTGTTCCTGATCGGCGCGGCGCTGGTCTATTACGTCATGCTGCCCTTCGTGATGCTGTTCTCTCTGGGTCAGCAGATCAGCGGTGGCGGGATCACGGCCGAACTCCTGCCCCGCGTGTCGGACTATCTGAATCTCGTCATGGCGCTGCTGCTCGCCTTCGGCCTGTGCTTCCAGCTGCCGGTGGTGATGACCCTGCTGGGCATGGCCGGTCTGGTCTCGTCGAAAGCGCTCGCCTCGGGCCGGAAATACGCGGTGGTCGCCATCGCGGTCGTGGCCGCCTTTGTCACCCCGCCCGATCCGCTGAGCCAGATCATGCTCGGCGTTCCCCTGCTGCTGCTCTACGAAATATCGATCTGGTGCGTCCGGCTGATCGAGCTGCGTCGGAAGACGGCGGACGCGGCGGAAGCCTGACGGAACCTCGACGGCAGCGTGGCCGTTTGCACCGGGTCGCCATTCAGGAGTCCGACCATGACCAGCCTCATTCGACTGACCGCCGTCGCCTCGATCGGCGCCCTCGCCTTCGCCGCCGCGGCCTGCACGCCGGCGGACAACGACGCCGACGAAGCCGACACCACCATCGTCGAAGCGCCTGCGGCCGATCCGGTGGTCGTCGAGCGCGAAGTCCCCGTTCCGACGCCGCCCGTGGTCGTGGAGCGTGAAGTCCCCGCCGGCGACAGCACGACGATCCGCGCCAACGAGAACGGCCTCGAGGTCGAGACCACCAACCGCTGATCCGGTTTCGGTCGTAAAAAAGGGCGCCGGCGGTTTCCCGTCCGGCGCCCTTCGATCGTCAACCCCGGCTGTCGATCAGCAGCTATAGTACATGTCGAATTCGACCGGGTGCGGGTGCAGCTGCAACCGCATCACCTCTTCCATCTTCAGCTCGATGTAGCTGTCGATGAAGTCGTCATCCATGACGCCGCCCTTCTTGAGGAAGGCGCGATCCTTGTCCAGGTTCTCCAGGGCTTCGCGCAGCGAGCCGCAGACCTCCGGGATGTTGCCGCGCTCTTCCGGCGGCAGATCGTAGAGGTTCTTGTCGGCGGCCGCGCCCGGATCGATGCGGTTTTCGATGCCGTCGAGCCCGGCCATCAGCAGGGCCACGAACGTCAGATAGGGATTCCCCATAGGATCGGGGAAGCGGGCCTCGATGCGCTTGGCCTTCGGCGAATTGACCCACGGAATCCGGATCGAGGCCGAGCGGTTGCGCGACGAATAGGCCAGCTTGACCGGCGCCTCATAACCCGGAACCAGCCGCTTGTAGGAGTTGGTGGTCGAGTTGGCGAAGGCGTTGATGGCCTTGGCGTGCTTGATGATGCCGCCGATGTACCAGAGGCACATGTCCGACAGGCCGGCGTATTTGTCGCCCGCGAACAGCGGCTTGCCATCGCGCCAGATCGACTGGTGCACGTGCATGCCCGAGCCGTTGTCGCCGAACGTCGGCTTGGCCATGAAGGTGGCCGACTTGCCGTAGGCCGCGGCGACGTTGTGGATGACGTATTTGTACAGCTGCGTCCGATCGGCCATGGTCAGCAGGTCGCTGAACTTCAGGCCGAGCTCGTGCTGGGCCGGGGCGACCTCGTGGTGGTGCTTCTCGGGCTGCATGCCCAGGTCGCGCATCACGCCCAGCATCTCGCCGCGCAGGTCCTGGGCGCTGTCGGTCGGATTGACCGGGAAATAGCCGCCCTTGTGCGTCGGACGGTGGCCCATGTTGCCTTCGGAATATTCGGCGCCCGTGTTGGCCGGCAGCTCGATCGAGTCATAGCTGTAGCCGGTGTCGTGCGACGCCGTGGACCAGCGGACGTCGTCGAAGATGAAGAACTCGGCCTCGGGTCCGAAATAGACGGTGTCGCCCACACCAGACGACTGGACATAGGCCAGGGCCTTCTTGGCCATCGAACGGCTGTCGCGGTTGTAGGGCTCGCCCGTGTCCGGGTTCAGCACGTCGCAGAACAGGAACAGGGTCGTCTGCTGGTAGAAGGGGTCGATCCACCAGCCGTTCAGATCGGGCTTGAGCAGCATGTCGGACTCGTTGATCGCCTTCCAGCCGGCGATCGAGGACCCGTCGAACATGGTCCCGTCTTCCAGGAACTCCTCGTCGACCAGGTCGATGTCGAAGGTGACGTGCTGCATACGCCCCTTGGTGTCGGTGAAGCGGAGATCGACGTACTGGACGTCCTTCTCCTTGATCTCCGAAAGGATTTTCTTGGCGCTCATTCTCGGGGTCCGTTTCTTGGGGAGGATAGTGAAACGGCCGCCTGGCGGGCGGCCGGTGGTCATGACGGTCAGACGGCCTGGGCCCCCGTTTCGCCGGTGCGGATGCGGATGACGTCGAGGACGTCGGAGACGAAGATCTTGCCGTCGCCGATCTTGCCCGTGCGCGCGGCGGCCTGGATGGCGTCAATCACCGCGGGCGCCATGTCGTCGGGAACCACCACCTCGATCTTGATCTTGGGCAGGAAGTCGATGACGTACTCGGCCCCGCGATAGAGTTCCGAATGGCCCTTCTGGCGGCCGTATCCCTTGGCCTCCAGCACGGTCATGCCTTGCACCCCGGCGTCCTGGAGCGCTTCTTTCACTTCATCCAGCTTGAACGGCTTGATGACGGCTTCGATCTTTTTCATCAGCGATCCCAGGCGGGCTTACAACGCCTCGCGCTCGGGCGGTAAAGGGACATTGCATTGCACAATAAGGCAAGCCTTTTTCGGTTCCAGGCGCCATCCGTGAACGGAGAACCCGCGTGACCACCCTGCCAGACTGGCGCGACAGCCTGCCCTGGCCGGAGCGTGAAACCCACAAGCATGCTCGGGGCCGGCTGGGGGTGGTGTCGGGCAAGCCGACCCAGACCGGCGCGGCGCGGCTGGCGGCGCGGGCCGGGCTGCGCATCGGCGCCGGACTGGTCCGCATCCTGTGCCCCCCCGACGCCGCCCCGGTCATCGCGCCGGCGATCGAGGCGATCATGCTGACGCCGTTCGGCTCGCCCGAGGCGCTGATCGAGGCCTGCGAGCGGATGGATGCGGTCGTCATCGGCCCGGCCGCCGGTATCACAGAGGCGACCCAGGCCAATGTCCGCGCCCTGGCCATGACCGGCGCCGCCCTGGTGGTCGACGCCGACGGGCTGACGGTGTTCGAGGACTGGCCGGAGGGCCTGTTCGAGGCGCTGGACCGGGACGATGTGCTGACCCCGCACGAGGGCGAGTTCAACCGGCTGTTCCCCGGGATGCTCGACAACGGCCGGGAGGCGGCGGCCGCGGCGGCGGCCGAGCGGGCCGGGGCGGTGATCGTCCTCAAGGGCCCGGAGACGGTGATCGCGGCGCCGGACGGACGACTGGCCGTCAACGGCAACGGGACGCCGTGGCTGGCGACGGCGGGCAGCGGCGACGTTCTGGCGGGGATGATCGGCGGGCTGATCGCCCAGCGCATGGACACGTTCGACGCGGCCCGGGCGGCGGCGTGGATGCATGCCGCGGCGGCCCGCGGCTTCGGGCCGGGGCTGATCGCCGAGGACCTGCCCGACCGGCTCCCGGCGGTGCTGGCGGCGCTGCACGCCGGGGCGGGCTGAGCGGCCGCGACCCCGCGCCCGGTTCAATTCGTCATCGAAGCGGCCTATTCGGAGCCTCCCCGCCGCCGGAGCCCCGCCTTGCTGATCGTCCTGTCCCCGGCCAAGCGGCTGGATTTCACCGAAGCCGACCCCGCCCTGCCCGCCTCGGAACGGCGCTGTCGCGATGACACCGCCTCCCTGGCGCGCCCGGCGCGCGGGCGGACGGTGGCGTCGCTGGGCCGGCGGAT
>JAAXIW010000120.1 GCA_012270135.1 Brevundimonas sp.
CTGGGCCAGCGCGGCAGCTCGGCCGCCCGCATCGACACCAGCAGCTACGGCCAGGAACGTCCGAGCGCGGCCGGCTCCAACGAGGAAGCCTGGGCGCGCAACCGCAACGCCCACACCGCCATCGTCAGCGGCGCCACGCGCTGATCGTCCATCCGGATTGATCCCTGAAAGGGGCGTCGGTCAGACCGGCGCCCCTTTTCTTTTGCGCGTCCGGCGCCCAAAGTCCCGACGATTCCAGACCGGGGGTACGGACCATGGACATCGACGCCGCCGGTGGAGCCGTCACAGCAGGCCTGATCGCGGGGGCGGTCGAGAAGCCGACCGGCCAGGCCGGCGAGCACGAGGCGCATGTCTGTTCGGACTGCGGCGCCGAGACCACCGGGAATTTCTGCGCCAACTGCGGTCAGCCCACGCATGTGCACCGCACCCTGATCCATCTGGGCGAGGAGGTGCTGCACGGCGTCATGCATTTCGACGCCCGCATCTGGCGCACCCTGCCGCTGCTGGCCTTCAATCCAGGCCGGCTGACGCGCGAATGGATCCACGGCCGGCGCACCCGCTACGTCTCGCCGCTGGCGATGTTCCTGTTCACCGTCTTCGTCACCTTCTTCGCCCTCAGCTTCGTTCGGATGCCCGACGCGCCCCTGGCCCCTGTCGGCGCCGTGGCCGGCGAGGAAGGCGCGGCCGAATTCAATGCCGGTCGGCAGCAGATCGCCGCGGCTCGCGCCGAGGCCGTGACCGCCGGGGACAAGGTGGCGCTGGATGTCGCCGACAGCGTCCTGGCCGGCGTCAGCGGCCAGACGGCGAAGGGGGGACAGCCGCGTCAGGACGGGATGGAGCCGGGCAGCTGGCAGGTCGGCGTCCGGGATCTCGCCTCCCGCGTCTATGCCGATCCGGACGCCGGACCGACCGAAAAGAAGTGGGCCAAGAAGCTCATGAACCCGGACCTCGCCCTCTACAAAATCCAGCAAACCTTCTACAAATTCGCCTTCCTGCTGATCCCGCTGTCCATTCCCTTCATGGCCCTGCTGTTTCTGTGGCGGCGGCGCGCCACCCTGTACGACCACGGCGTCTTCGTCCTGTATTCCCTGACCTTCGTGGTGCTGGCGGGGCTGATCGCCATGGGCTTCGGGCTCATTCACCCCGCGCTGGGCGCCGTGGCCTGGTTCGCCGTCATTCTCGGCACGCCGGTTCACCAGTTCGCCCAGCTCAAGGGGGGCTATGAGCTGGGCTGGTTGTCGACCGCCTGGCGGTTCGTCTTTCTCCAGGTTTTCTGCGTGATCGTGGTGTCCCTGTTCCTGTCGACCGTGCTGTGGCTGGCCGTCGGAACCTGACAGGCCTTGCGACGGCCTCAAATCGGTGAAAGCTAGCGGCATGCTCAAGCTGCCCCCCGCCTTCCGTTCGAAGAACGCCCTGGTCACCGTCCTGGGCGTCGTCCTGATCGCCGGCACGACCACGGTCGTGGCCCAGACCCAGCCCATGGAGCCGATCCAGTGGGACAAGCGCCGGCTCGACCAGCTGGACCGCAATGTCCGCCGCATCGAGCGGGCCCTGACCCAGCGCAACGCCGCCGGCCAGCCGGTTATCGTCGAGCCCGATCCCGAGGTCATCGCCCTGACCAGCCGTGTCAACATCATGGATCGGCGCCTCAACGACCTCGAGGCTACGCTCCAGCGGGTCAATGGCGACCTCGAGCGGCTGACCTTCCAGCTCGACGAGACCACCCGTGACAACGCCGCCCTCGAGACGCGGGTCCGCACCGCCGAGACCCGGCTGCGCGATCTCGCCGCCGCCGCCGAGCGCGAAACCGCGCTGAACGCCCCGATCAGCTCGACCTCGCCCACCGGCGACGCCGCCCGCGATCTCGCCGCCGCCGCCCGGCTGGCCGCCTCCGACCCGGCCATGGGCGACCGCGCCCTGCAGACCGTCACCCTCGCCTGGCCCGACACCCCCCAGGCCCGCGAGGCCAACGCCCGCCTCGGCGACCTGCGCGTCTCGGCTGGCGACCAGGCCGGCGCCGTCGCCTTCTACGCCGCCGCCCTCGAGGGCTGGCCCACCACCAACTGGGCCGGGGCCACCGTGCTGGAGCTGGCCACGGCGCTGAACGCCACGGACCGCAAGACCCAGGCCTGCACCGCGCTCGGCGAGTTCGACCGGCGCTACGCCGCGGCGGGCAGCGCCGCCCTGCGCACGCGCGCCGCCGACATGCGCACCCGCTTCGCCTGCCCGGCCCCCCGGAGAGCCGGCTGAGTCCGACCGTCCCGGACTGGGTCCATCGCGTCCGCGAACGGCTGACCGCCCGGCTTGAGGCCGACAGCGCCCGTCCGTTGGCGCTCGCCCTGTCCGGCGGCGGGGATTCGGTCGCCCTGCTCCAGGTCGCCGCCGGCTGGGCGCGCGACCATGGCCGCCCCCTGCTGGCCCTGACCGTCGACCACGGCCTCGGCCCGGACAGCGCCCGCTGGACCGCCTTCGCCGGCCGGGCCGCCCGCGCCGCCGGGGCCGAGACGCGCGCCCTCTCGTGGACGGGGCCGAAGCCGGACACCGGCCGGCCCGCCGCCGCCCGCGCCGCCCTCGGTCGCCAGCTCGCCGACGCCGCCCGCGCGGCCGGCGCCCGCGTGATCCTCTTCGCCCATACCGCCGACGATGTGGCCGAGGGCGAGGTCATGCGCGCCGGGGGGGGCGCCCTCGGCCGCCTGCGCGACTGGTCGCCGTCGCCGGCCTGGCCGCAGGGCCGGGGGCTGATGCTGCTCCGGCCGATGCTCGACGTCGGGCGGACGGAGCTACGCGACTGGCTGAAAGGACAGGGGACGGACTGGATCGACGATCCGGCCAACGACGCCCCGAAATACGCCCGAGCCCGAGCGCGTGCGTCCCTTCTCCCGATGGGAGAAGGTGACGGGGCGGAGCCCCGTCGGATGAGGGTCGACTGTTCGAGCGGCGAAGCCGCCAACCGGCAGCCGCGCCTCGCCCTTTCGCGCCAGGACGACGGCTCCGCCGCCGTGCGCTCAAGCCCTCTCCCACTGGGAGAGGGATCATTCACCATCGACCGCGACGTCGCCGCCCGCACCCTCGCCGCGACCCTCGTCTGCGCCGGCGGCGGCGACCGGCCCCCCCGCGGCGACCGCCTCGAACGTCTGCTCGACCGCCTCCGCGCCGGCGAGACCTTCACCGCCGTCCTGTGCGGCGCGCGCCTCGCCGCCGGCCCGGATCACATCCTCGTCACCCGCGAAGCCGGTGAGTTCGCCCGCCGTCCCCGGCCGCCGCTTCCATTGCCCCCCGGCGTCGAGACCGTCTGGGACGGCCGCTGGGCGATCACCGCCGCGGAGCCCGGCTGGTCGGTCGTCCCCGCCGCCGGACGCCTGGCCGCCCTGTCCAGGGCCGACCGGGCCCGGCTGAACGCCTTGCCGCCGGCCGCCCGGGGCGCGTCGCCCGTCCTGATCCGGCACGGCCGAACCGCCCCGGTTCTTGCAGGAGCCGTCGCCGGGACGCGGTCGCTGGTCGAGGAGAGACTGGCGCTCGCGCTGGACCGAATGACGCATGAAACGGATCTGGAGCCGCTCGCGCATGGCGCAACGCCCCGGAACCACCTATTTTCCGGCGCTGACTTCACCGAAGACGGGAGCGCGCCGCGCTTCCAGGGATCGAGACGAGAATGAACCTTCGCAATCTGGCCATCTGGGGCGCCCTCATCCTGGGCGCGCTCGCCATCTTCGTGGCCGTCAATCGCGGCGGTCCCATCGCGACGCCGGGCCAGAAGGCGGACTCCGCCAAGCCCGAGGAGATGACCTATTCCCAGCTCCTCGCGGCGCGGGACGCCGGAAGGATCGCGACCGTGGAGGCCACGGGCGAAAAGCTCCTCGTGCAGATGAAGGACGAGAGCCGGTTCGAGGTCGTCACCACCCTGCCCAACGCCGACCTGATCGAGAGCCTGAACACCGCCGGCGCCCAGGTCGACGTCAAGAGCACCCGCCAGAGCATGTGGGTCACGGCCCTGATCGGCCTGCTGCCCTTCATCCTGATCATCGGCCTGTGGATCCTGATCATGCGCCAGATGCAGGGCGGGGCGCGCGGGGCCATGGGCTTCGGCAAGTCCAAGGCCAAGCTGCTGACCGAGCACAAGGGCCGCAAGACCTTCGAGGACGTCGCCGGCGTCGACGAGGCCAAGGAAGAGCTTCAGGAAGTCGTCGACTTCCTCAAGGACCCGGGCAAGTTCCAGCGCCTCGGCGGCAAGATTCCCAAGGGCGCCCTGCTGGTCGGCCCTCCGGGCACCGGCAAGACCCTGCTGGCCCGCGCCGTGGCCGGGGAGGCGGGCGTGCCCTTCTTCTCCATCTC
>JAAXIW010000237.1:0-378 GCA_012270135.1 Brevundimonas sp.
ACGCCATCCAGCACCAGCCGCCCCTCGCATGAGGCCGGCAGATCGGCGACGGGCGCGCGCACGCTGACCACGGGCGCGGACCGGCACAGGGCCTCCAGCTGGTCCACCGACGGCGCGCGACGACCCCACCAGATTGCGAGCGGCCCCGCCCCCGCCGTGTCGGGCGCGCAGGAGAAGCGGGAGCACGTCCCGCCCTCCGCCGGGCGCTCGCCGGGCCCGACGCCGCGCCCCTGTCCCGCCGCGCCGACCTCGCCCTCTACCGGGCCAAGGCCGAGGGCCGCGGCACGTACCGGATCTTCACCCCCGCCATGGACGAGGAGGCCGAGGAGCGGCGGGTGCTCGAGCGCGACCTGCGCCAGGCCCTCGACGACAACACCC
>JAAXIW010000237.1:388-4305 GCA_012270135.1 Brevundimonas sp.
CCGCCGCGCCGCCTCGCCCAGACGTCGACGGCGAACTGGCGCACGGCGGGCCGGGCCACGACCGCCTCCCCCGCCTCGACCCAGGCGGCGTTGGTCCCGCCGTCGCCGATCCACAGATCGGGTGTCGGCGCGCGCGGCCACAGCATCACCGCCGCCGCGAACGGCAGGCCGAGCCAGCGCAGCGGCCCCCTCCACAGGCAGCAGAACAGCACCCCGAGAAAGGCGATGGGCAGGACATAGTCGGGGGCGCTGGCGATGGTGCGCACCGCACCGGGCAGGCCGGCCGTCCAAGTCCCGATGGCCAGCATCAGCTCGATGCCCCGCGCCGCCAGCCACAGGAAGGGTCCGCCCAGCCCCAGCGGCTCGAGCAAGGCTCCGAGCGCCAGCGCCGGCATGATGAGGAAGTCGGACACCGGGGCCGTGGCCAGGTTGGCGAGCAGGCCGTACATGGCGGTGCGGTTGAAATGCTGCATGGCGAACGGCCCCGTCGCCGCTCCCGCGACCAGACTGGCGAGAATGGCCGCGCCGACCCAGGCGCCGCTCCGCTGGATCAGCAGGATCGGCCACGGGGCCGAGATCTCCTTCGGTCGGCGCGGCCAGGCCTCGACAAGGGCGACCAGCGCCGCCGTCGCCGCGAACGACATCTGGAAGCCGGGCGTGACGATAGCCTCGGGCTGTAGAAGCAGGACCACGAAGGCGGCGACCGCCAGGGCGTGCATGGTGATGGCCTGCCGGTCCAGCAGAATGGCGATGAAGGCGATGGAGGCGGTGATCGCCGCCCGCTCGGCCGGCGGCGGATGCCCGGAGATCACCAGATAGCCTCCGACCGCCAGCAGGCCGGCCCAGGCCGCCACCTTCTTGCCGGGGACGCGCAGGGCCAGCCAGGGCCAGGCGGCGACCAGCAGGCGGACGAGGAAGAAGGCGAAGCCGCCGACCACGGCCATGTGCAGGCCCGAGATCGACAGGATGTGGGCCAGGCCGGAGTTGCGCATCACCTCGACCTCGGCCGGGTCGAGCCAGGCCTCGTGGCCCGTGGTCATGGCCGCCGCGACACCACCAGCCCGCTCGCCCTGCCGGGCCACGATCCGTTTGGCCAGGTCATAGCGGACGCCATTGACCCACATGGCGAGCCGGAGCTCCCACGACGGTTCGGGCAGGTATGCAGGGCGGGTTTCACCGAGGCCGAAGGCGACCCCGCCCATCGACTGGAAATACGCATTGCGGCCGAAGTCATAGGCGCCGGGACTGGCCGGGGCCGGCGGCGGATTGAGGATGGCGAACAGGCGCACCGCCTCGCCCGGCTCCGGCGCAAACCCCCGGACCGTGGCCCGCAGGCGTTCCGGCGTTTGCTCGGGCGACAGACCGCGGATCCGCACCGGCGCGATGACCACCCGCGGCCCGGCCGCGCCGGGACTGTCGACATCCATGACCCAGCCCTCGACCACGGTCGGCTCGGAAAGAGCGGGCGCGATCGGGGCCATCACCGCATCGGTGCGCAGCTTGGCCACCGCCAGCCCGAGGGCGAAACAGGCCAGCAGCATCAACGGCAGGGTCCAGAGCCGTGCCAGACCCCGACGGCGCGCGCCCAGCCATACGACGGCGGCCATCATGGCGAAGGTCAGCAAGGGCCAGGCCGCCGGCTCCTCTTTCAGCGCAAAATAGACCGCGCAGCCGCCGCCCATGGCGACGGGGGCCCACAACCGCCAGCGCAAGGCCTGCGAAGCCAGTTGGGCGCGGAGAAAGCCGGCGAGGCGCGCGCGGAGACTGTGCAGCGGGCGCGCGGGCGGGATAACGCCCGCCAGGACCTCCCCGCCTGCTTCCACCCCCGAAGTCGTCACCCGCTTCGCCCCCTCGCCGACCGGCTTTCTGCACATAGGCGGCGCTCGCACCGCGCTTTTCAACTATTTGTATGCAAAGCGACACAACGGCCGGTTCCTGGTCCGGGTGGAGGACACGGACCGCGAGCGGTCGACGGATGCGGCGGTCAAGGCGATTTTCGACGGTCTGAGCTGGCTGGGCCTGTTCCCGGACGATGAGCCGGTGTTCCAGTTTTCACGGGCGGACCGCCATCGGGAGGTGGCGAATATTTTGCTGGAGACAGGCCACGCCTACCGCGATTTCCTGACCGCCGAGGAGACCGGCGCCCTGCGCGACGCCGCCAAGGCGGAGGGCCGCACCTTCGAGTCGCCCTGGCGCGACCGCGCGCCGAGCGTCGACGATCTGGCGAAGCCGCACACCGTCCGCTTCCGCCGGCCGGCCGATACGCCCGTGGTGGTCGAGGACGCGGTGCAGGGTCAGGTGCGCTGGGAGTCGGCGTCGCTGGACGATCTGGTCATCCTGCGCTCGGACGGCGCCCCGACGTATAATCTGGCCGTGGTGGTCGACGACCACGACATGGGCGTGACCCATGTGATCCGCGGCGACGATCATCTGAACAACGCCGCGCGCCAGAGCCTGATCTATGACGCACTGGGCTGGACCCGGCCGACCTTCGCCCACATCCCGCTGATTCACGGACCGGACGGGGCCAAGCTGTCGAAGCGGCACGGGGCGCAGGCGGTGCATGAATACGCCGAAATGGGCTACCTGCCCGAGGCCATGCGCAACTATCTGGCGCGGCTCGGCTGGGCCCATGGCGACGACGAGCTGTTCTCGGACGAACAGGCGGTCGCGTGGTTCGACCTTCCCGGGATCGGCCGGGCTCCGGCGCGGCTCGATTTCGACAAGCTGGCCCATGTCAACGCCCACTGGATTCGGCTGGCCGACGACGACCGGCTGGCCAAGCTGACGCTCGATATGCATCTCGCCCGCGGTCACGCGCTCGGCCCCGACGACGAGGCCCGTCTGACACAGGCCATGCCGTTCGTGAAGGACCGGGCCAAGACCACGCTGGAGCTGGCCGATCAGACCGCCTTCGTCCTGAAGCCCCGACCGATCGCCATCGAGGGCAAGGCCCTCGAGACCCTCGCCGGCGACTCAGGCGCGCGGATCGGGCGGTTGCGCGACCGCCTGGCGCTGTTCGAAAGCTGGGACGTGTTCGCCCTCGAGGCCGAGCTCAAGGCCTTCGCCGCCGAGGAAGGCGTCGGCTTCGGCAAGATCGGCCCCGCCGCCCGCGCGGCCCTGACCGGAGGCTCGGCCTCGCCCGACATCGCGCGCACCCTGTCGGCGCTGGGTCGCGACGAAAGCCTCGGACGTTTGAATGATGCGCTGCAACAGACTATCTGACTTCCACACCGAAACGCGACCCGCCGCCTCCCTCGCGCGAGGCCGCCGTCTGACCAAGGGGCTACGATGACTGAACTCGCCAAACCCGCCGGCTCGGCCACTCTCACCTACGGCGACAAGTCCGTGGAATTGCCGGTTCTGGCGGGCTCGACCGGCCCCGACGTGATCGACATCCGCAAGCTGTACGGGGCCACCGACGCCTTTACCTACGACCCGGGTTTCACCTCGACCGCGTCGTGCGAAAGCGCCCTGACCTTCATCGACGGCGACAAGGGCGTGCTGCTCCACCGCGGCTACCCGATCGATCAGCTGGCCTCGAAGTCCAACTTCGTCGAGGTCTGCCACCTGCTGCTGCACGGCGAACTGCCGACGGCCTCGGAATACGAGGCGTTCGAGCGCTCGATCACCATGCACACCATGCTGCACAGCCAGTTCGACCGCTTCTTCGAGGGCTTCCGCCGCGACGCCCACCCGATGGCGATCATGGTCGGGACGGTCGGCGCCCTTTCGGCCTTCTATCACGACAGCCTAGACATCCAGGATCCGGTCCAGCGCAACATCTCGGCCATCCGGCTGATCGCCAAGATGCCGACGATCGCGGCGCGGGCCTACAAATATCACGTCGGCCAGCCGTTCGTGTCGCCGCGCAACGACCTGAACTACGCCGAGAATTTCCTGCGCATGTGTTTCGC
>JAAXIW010000211.1 GCA_012270135.1 Brevundimonas sp.
GGCCAGCCCCGCCGCCTCGGGCCGCTCGGCCAGCAGACGCGCCACATCGGCCGCCGGCACATGGCCCTCGATGGCGTAGCCGTCGATCACCCCGGTGTGGCAGGACGCCAGCGCATCGGGCAGCCCCCGGGCCCGGCGCACCGCCCCCGGGTCCGCCATCACATGCACGGCTGCCGTGAACCCCGCCTGCCGCATGTGCGCCACCCAGCCGTCGCAGCCGCCTCAGGTCGGCGACTTGTACACCGGCAGCGCCCGGCTCCCCCGCCCCTGCGCCCGCGCGCTTCCCGCGAATGCAAACGTGGCGACGGATCCGATCAGAAGGCGGCGGCTGATTGTCGGCATGATCGGTCCTCACTGCGAAGTGTCGATCACCCTAGTTCCGGTTTGACCGACGGACCACCCTGCGCCCTCGCGACCAACTGTCCGGCAGTCCCCCGGATATTGACGAGGGACCCCGTGGCCATCTGCCGCTACGCTCGAGCCATGCCCGCCCGCCTCCCCTGGCTGCTCGTCCTGTTCCGCGTCGCCGCCGGGCCCGCGATGATCGTCCTCGCCGCCGCCGGTCAGGGCCCCGCCTGCGCCGTCGTGCTCTCGCTCGGCGTGGTGTCCGACATCGTCGACGGAATCATCGCCCGCCGCCTCGGCGTCGCCACCCCGGCCCTGCGCACATGGGACAGTCGGGCCGACGTCCTGTTCTGGGCCTCCGCGGTGGTCGCGGTCGTGATCCTGCGGCCGGAGCTGATTTCGGCGCTGTGGCCCGCCGCCGCCCTGATCGCGGCGCTGGAAATCGCCAACCACGCTTTCAGCTTCGCCAAATTCCGCCGCGAGGCCTCGCCGCATCACTGGCTGTCGAAGGCCTTCGGTCTCGGCCTTTGGCTGCTCTTCGGCCTGGCCTTCGCGACCGGGCGGCCCGGCCCGGTGCTGTGGGGCGTCCTCGCCCTCGGCGTGGCCAGTCAGCTTGAGGCCTTCGCCATCACCCTGCGCCTGCGCGAATGGCGCTGCGACGTGCCGTCGGTGTTCAGCCTGCGATAGCGGTGAAGGGCGATTGCTGCGCTGCAAATCCGCGCCCAGCCATCAGACTTTCAGCGGCCAACCTGCTGTTTTCCCTTCGGATGATCGCCTCGTCAGCGTCATGAACCCGCCCCATGAAGCAGGCGCCCTATACTGCCTCTCTCGCCTGCGGAGCCTCCGCCCGGTCTTTGACAATCGAACCTAACGCCGCGCCGCCGCAGGCGCGCCGATGTAGACTCTGCCCACTCTGCCATACCGAATCCCGGCGCCGACCCTGCCGACTCCGCCACCCTGCTTTTTCTTTTTTACCCGGGTGAAATACGGGATCGTCGGTTCAGATCAGCCCCGCCATCGGCGAACTGGCGCTGGCGTACATCCGCTTCGGCATCCGCCCGGCCAGATAGGCCTCCCGCCCGGCGATCACGGCGTGCTTCATGGCGCGGGCCATGCGGATCGGATCCTTCGCCCCGGCGATGGCCGTGTTCATCAGCACCGCGTCGCAGCCCAGCTCCATGGCGATGGTCGCGTCCGAGGCCGTGCCCACGCCCGCGTCGACCAGCACCGGCACGGTCGCCTGTTCGACGATCAGCCGGATGTTGACCCGGTTCTGGATGCCCAGGCCCGAGCCGATCGGCGCCGCCGCCGGCATGATGGCCGCGGCCCCCGCCTCCTCCAGACGCTTCGCCATCACCACGTCGTCGGTGCAGTAGACCATGACGTCGAAGCCGTCCCTGACCAGCAAGTCCAGCGCCCGGAGCGTCTCGACCATGTCCGGATACAGATGCGCGGTGTCCGACAGCACCTCCAGCTTGACCAGGCCCCAGCCGCCCGCCTCGCGCGCCAGCCGCAGCGTCCTGACCGCGTCCTCGCCGGTGAAACAGCCCGCCGTATTGGGCAGGAAGGTGAACCGGTCCGGTTTGACGTAATCGACCAGCATGGGCTGGCTCGGATCGCTCAGATTGACCCGGCGCAGGGCCACGGTGACGATCTCCGCCCCCGCCGCCTCGGCCGCCGCCGCGTTCTGGGCGTAGTCGGCGTATTTGCCGGTGCCGACGATCAGCCGGCTGCTGAAGGTCCGGCCGGCGACGGTCCAGGTGTCTTGCGTGTCTTGGGGCGTGGTCATGCGGCTCCTCTACCCCCGGACCGCCGCCCGGCGAAAGGGGCGGAGCGCCCGGCCAACATTTCGTTACAGGCCTTGTAAGCGGTTACAGCGCCTGCTTGGTTTCCGGCGAACGCGGCGCAGACCGCACGGGAGGAGCCGCCATGACCGTCACCCACCGCCGCCGCCTGCTCCAGGGCATGGGAGGCCTCGCCGCCCTGACCGCCGCCGGCTGCGCCACCACGGCGCCCGCCCGGGGCCGCGACGCCCGGCCGAACATCATCTTCATCATGACCGACGACCACGCCCAGTCGGCCATGTCGGCCTATGGAAACACCATCCTGCGGACGCCCCACCTCGACCGGCTCGGGGCCGGCGGCGTCCGCTTCGAGAACGCCTTCGTCACCAACTCCCTGTGCCTGCCCAGCCGCGCCAGCTACCTCACCGGCCTCTACTCCCACGCCCACGGCATGGTCACCAACGGCGCCGAATCCAACTTCCACAACGAGCCGCTGCTCAACCACGACGCCACCTGGCCCGTCATGCTGCGCAAGGCCGGCTACCACACCGGCGTGGTCGGCAAATGGCACGTCAACACCCCGCCGGTCGGCTACGATTATTCCGCCGTCCTCCCCGGCCAGGGCCAGTATTTCAATCCGCCCATGGACGTGAACGGCGTCCGCACCCGCGGTCAGGGCCACACCGACGACGTCATCGGCGAGCTGGCCCGGGACTTCGTCCGCAACCGGCCCAAGGAAGGGCCCTTCGCCCTGTTGTTCCAGTTCAAGGCGCCGCACCGCGGCTGGGAGCCGGCCGAACGATTCAAGACCGCCTTCGCCGACATCGACATCCCGCCACCGCCGACCTTCATGGAGGACATCGCCGACCGGCCCCGCGCGGTCCGCGCCGCCGACCTGCTGATCGCCGACATGCCCGACTACCGCAACCGCGGCGTCCGCGCCGACATGCCGGTCGAGGAGCGCGCCCGGCTCAACTACCAGCACTTCATCAAGGACTATTACCGGGTCCTGCTGGGGGTCGACGACAACGTCGGCCGGATGCTCGACCTGCTCGACGCCGAGGGCCTGAGCGAGAACACCGTCGTGGTCTACACCACCGACAACGGCATGTTCCTCGGCGACCACGGCATGTTCGACAAACGGCTGATGTACGAGCAGTCGATCAAGGTGCCGATGCTGGTCCGCCACCCCGCCTCGATCCCGCCCGGCCAGGTCAATCGCGACCAGATGGTGCTGAACGTCGACGTCGCCCCGACCTTCCTCGACTACGCCGGCCTGTCCCGCGATCCGCACATGCACGGCCGCAGCTGGAAGGGCGTCGTCGCCGGCGCGCCGCCCGCCGACTGGCGCAAGGACTTCCTCTACCAGTATTTCGAGTTCCCCGCCGCGCACTGCGTCCGCCCGCATCGCGGCGTTCGCGACGGGCGCTGGAAGCTGATCCACTGGGAACTGCCCGACGAGTGGGAGCTCTACGACCTCCAGTCGGACCCGAACGAGCAGGTCAACCTGGCCGGCAAACCCGCCTGGGCCGCCGAACAGGCCCGGCTCGAACAGCGCCTGGCCGCCCTGCGCCAGGAAGTCGGCGATGGCGATCTGCCCGGCTACGCACCCGCCGATCCGGACGACATGCGCTGCGGCGGCTACGGCCTGCCCAACGAGGAAGCCCCCACCTGCCGGGCCCTGCCGCCGGCGTAGACGAGGTTCAGCCGCCGCCGACGAACTGAACCACCTCGAACCGGTCCCCGTCGGCGACCGGCGTGGCGGCGTGCAGCGATTTCGGCACGATCTCCAGATTGCGTTCTACGGCCACCTTCCTGACGTCCAGCCCCAGTTCCTCGACCAGGGCCAGAACCGTCGCGGCCGCAACCTCGCGGGGTTCGCCATTGACCTGAATGCGCATGCCGCTACGTCAATCTCTCCGGCGGACGGTTTGATTACCGCCAAGCCTCAGCTAAAAGGCCGCTCCGATTCCGCGCGGCCGGATGTCATAACCTCGAGCGAATGCCCGAAACCCCCGTCCTCTACGTCCTGAACGGCCCGAACCTCAACCTGCTTGGGGTGCGCGAGCCGGACATCTACGGTCGCGAGACGCTGGATGACATTCAGGCGCGGTGCGGCGCGGCCGCCGGCGGCGCGACCGTCGCCGTCCGCCAGCCCAAGCCCGAGGACGA
>JAAXIW010000319.1 GCA_012270135.1 Brevundimonas sp.
CCTCTAGAAGCCCCTCATGACCGCAGACGCCGCCCCTCCCCGCCCTGAAGCCCGCGCGCCCCGGGGGTTCGCCGACCGCCGCGGCCGCGACCTGATCGCCGAGCGCCGGCTGGTCTCGCGCGTTTCCGCCGTCTACGAGCGCTGGGGGTTCGAGCCGCTGGACACCGGGGCGTTCGAATACGCCGACGCCTTGGGCAAATTCCTGCCCGACGCCGACCGTCCGAACGAGGGCGTCTTCGCCCTTCAGGACGACCCGGACGAAGAGGGCAATGGCGAATGGATGGCGCTGCGTTATGACCTGACCGCGCCGCTGGCCCGGTTCGCGGCCCAGAACTGGGAAACCCTGCCCAAGCCGTTCCGCCGCTACGCCTTCGGGCCGGTCTGGCGCAACGAGAAGCCCGGCCCGGGGCGGTTCCGCGAATTCGTGCAGTGCGACGCCGACACGGTCGGTTCCGATCGTCCGGAGGCCGACGCCGAGATCATCGCCATGGCCTGCGAAGGCCTGCAGGCGGCCGGACTGGCGCCGGACCAGGCCGTGGTCCGGGTGTCGAACCGCAAGCTGTTCGACGGCCTGTTCGAAGCCGGCGGCGTCGAGGACGCGGGTCAGAAGCTGACCGCCTTGCGCGCCATCGACAAATACGACCGGCTGGGCTGGGACGGCGTCGCCGCCCTGCTCGGCGAGGGCCGGCTGGACGACTCCGGCGACTATACGAAGGGCGCCCGGCTGCCGCCGAAGGTGATCGGCGCGGTCGAGGGTTTCCTCGCCTCGGCCGGCAAGGCCGACGCGACCCGCGCGGAGACGCTGGAGGCCGTGGCCCGGTCCGGAAATATCGGCGCGGCGGGCGAAGCCGCCCTGGCCGAGCTGGCCGCCATCGACGCCGCCCTGAACGCCATGAAGGTCGACCAGTCAGCGGTGCGCTTCGACCCGACCATCGTGCGCGGGCTGGAATATTACACCGGGGCCGTGTTCGAGGCCGAACTGCTGCGCGAGACCACCGACGACTGGGGCCGGGCGGGGCGCTGCGGCTCGATCGGCGGCGGCGGGCGCTACGACGATCTGGTGGCCCGGTTCACCGGCGAGCGCCTGCCCGCGACGGGCTTTTCGTTCGGGGTGGCGAGGCTGGCCTCGGCCCTGCGCGCGGCGGGACGCGGCGCGGCGGACGCGGTGCGGGGGCCGGTGGTGATCATCGTCTTCTCCGAGGCCGACATGCAGCACTACCTCGACGCCGTGGCCGAGCTGCGGGGCGCCGGGATCGCGGCCGAACTCTACCTCGGGCGGGCGGGGATGAAGGCGCAGATGAAATACGCCGACCGCCGCGGCGCGCCGGCGGCGGTGATCCTCGGCGGTGACGAGATCGCCGCCGGCCAGGTCACCATCAAGGATCTCGACGCGGGGCGGGCGCTGGCGGCCGGCATCGCCGACAACGAAGCCTGGAAGACGGAGCGTCCCGGACAGGTGGTCGTCCCCCGCGCCGAGCTCGTCGCGACGGTCCGCCGCATCGTGAACGCTCCGCACACGGATGCGTGAGTTATCACTGATAAGGAATGAAAACCGGGCGTTTCGGCTGACACTTCATTGACTTGACCGCCGGAATGTCGTCATTCTGCGGCCACTCGAGAGCCGTGGCGTTCCGACGCAGCGGCCTTTCGGAGGCGTTTCGGGGAGGAAACGTCCGCTCCGTAGAGAGCGAAAGAAGCCCGCCGCGATGTATCCCCCGCGGCGGGCTTTTTCGTGCGCTGAAGGGAGGCGCCATGCTCTATCTCGTCGTGAAGGCCCTGCTGTCCGGGGTGATCATCGCGCTCGTCTCCGAGATCGCCAAACGCAGCCCCGGGTTCGCCGCCCTGGTCGCCTCGCTGCCGCTGGTGTCGGTGCTCGGCATGATCTGGCTGTGGCGCGACACGTCTGATCCCCAGCGCATGGCGGCGCACGCGGGCGCGACCTTCTGGTACGTGCTGCCGTCGCTGCCGATGTTCCTGCTGATCCCGCTGCTGCTGAAGCGGGGCGTGGCCTTCTATCCGGCCCTGGGCGCGGGCTGCGCCCTGACCGTGGGGCTGTATCTGGCGATGGTCTGGATCGCGCCGAAGGTCGGTCTGACCCTCTGACGCCGCGAACCGCCCATGAAAAAGGGCCGGAGCGTCGCCGCCCCGGCCCTTCCCTGTTCGATGAGACCGCCGCCTACCAGATGCGGACGCGGTCTTCCGGCGCGAGGTAGTATTTGTCGCCGGGCTTGACGTCGAAGGCCTCGTACCAGGCGTCGATGTTGCGCACCGGACCGATGACCCGGAACTCGGCCGGGCTGTGCGGATCGGTGGCGATCTGGTTGCGCAGGGCGTCGTCGCGGTATTTCGACTGCCAGACCTGGGCCCAGCCGTAGAAGAAGCGCTGGTCGCCGGTGGTGCCGTCGAGCACCGGGGCCGGCTGACCGTTCAGCGACAGGTGATAGGCCTCGAGACCCACCGCATTGCCGGCGGCGTCGCCGATGTTCTCGCCCATGGTCAGGGCGCCGTTGACCTTGAAGCCGGGGAGCGGCTCGAACTGGTCGTACTGGGCGCCGAGACGGGCGGTCAGGGCCTGGAAATTGGCCTTGTCCTCGTCGGTCCACCAGTTGCGCAGCACGCCGTCGCCGTCGGACTTGGAGCCCTGGTCGTCGAAGCCGTGGCCGATCTCGTGGCCGATGACGCCGCCGATGCCGCCGTAGTTGACGGCCGGGTCCGCGTCCGGATCGAAGAACGGCGGCTGCAGGATGGCGGCCGGGAAGACGATCTCGTTGTTGGTCGAGTTGTAGTAGGCGTTCACGGTCTGCGGGGTCATGCCCCACTCGTCCTTGTCGACCGGATCGTTCAGACGGTTCAGCTGGTAGTTCCAGCGGAACAGGCCGGCGCGCTCGGCATTGCCGAACAGGTCGTCGGGGCGGATCTCAAGGGCGGAGTAGTCACGCCACTTGTTCGGATAGCCGATCTTGACCGTGAATTTGGCCAGCTTCTCCTGGGCCGCGGCCTTGGTCTCGGCGCCCATCCAGTCGTAGGTGTTGATGCGGTTGCTGAGCGCGGTGCGCAGGTTGGCGACCAGCTCCTCCATCTTGGCCTTGGACTCGGCGGGGAAGTATTCGGCCACATACTGGCGGCCGACGGCCTCGCCCAGCATGCCCTCGGCGAAGCTGATGCCGCGCTTGTCGCGGGGACGCTGCATCGGCTGGCCGTTCAGGTCGCGCGAGCGGAACTCCCACTGGGCGTCGGCGAACCGCTTCGACAGCAGGCCGGCGGCGTCGTCGACAGTATGGAAGGCCTGCCAGGCCTGGATCACCTCGATCGGCGTCTCGGCGTAGATGGCCGCGATCTTCGGCATGGCCGTGTCCTGGCGGACGATCAGGCGCGGCACGTCGCCGACGCCCACGGCCGTGTAGTAGTCCTGCCACGGGAAGCCGGGCGCCTCGGCGGCCAACTGGGCGATGGTGTATTCGTTGTAGGTCTCGTCGCGGTTGCGGTTCTGGACCGGGGTCCAGTGCGCCTCGGCGATGCGGGTCTCGAAGGCCAGGATGGCGTCGGCGTTGGCGGCGGGATCCTCCCAGCCGATCATCTCCAGCATCCGCTCGACATAGGCGCGGTACAGGGCCTTCTTCTCGGTCCAGCGGTCTTCCAGATAGTAGTCGCGGTTCGGTAGACCGATGCCCGACTGGCCGGTCGAGACGACGTAGCGGGTCGGCGCCTTCTGGTCGGTCGAGATGCCGGTGCCGAAGATCGAACCGCCGATGCGGCCCTGGGTCTGGCCCATGTAGACCGCGGCCTTGTCGTGGGTGTCGGCGGCGCGGATGGCGGCGAGGAAGGGCTGCAGCGGCGGGGCGTCCAGCGACTCGAGGCGGGCCTCGTCCATATAGGCGCGATAGGCGTCGGCGATCTTCTGCTCGTCCGAGCCGGGGGTCAGGTCGGTGCGGGCGACGAGGGCGTCGATCATCACCTTGACGCGGTTGTCGGACAGTTCACGCAGCAGGTTGAACGAACCGTAGCTGGTGCGGTCCGACGGGATCTGCAGATTGTCGAACGCGGTGCCGTTGGCGTAGCGGAAGAAGCTGTCGCCCGGAGACACCGAAGTGTCGCGGCCGGCGAGGTCGAAGCCCCAGGTCCCGTATTTCGGCGTCTCGATTCCCTGGTAGCCCTGGACGGTGGCGCCGGCGTCCTGGGTCGCGAACAGTTCGAAGACCGTGCAGGCCTCATCGACGCAGGCGTGGTCGTGGCCGTCGTCCGAGAAATGCTGGGCCAGCGCCGGGGCGGCGGGCAGGAGCAGGGCGCCGACGGCGGCGCCGATGAGCAGCTTCTTCATGTGGGTTTCCCTCGACTTGTCTTCGCTTGGCGGAAGGTCGGCGGCGACCCTACGCTTGGAAGGAGGCGTGTCGCCTGAATTTTTTGTCATGATGCGAAGGATTCCCGGACACGACGGCGTTTCAGCCTGTAGGCTGAACCGTGTGGAGGACGGATGACGGGACACGGCGGCGGCGGCGAATACAAGGACCTGGTGGTCTTCCTGGCGGCCGCCGGCGTCATGGTCCCGCTGTTCAACAGGCTGAAGATCAGCCCCATTCTCGGCTTCCTCGCCGCGGGCGTCCTGCTCGGCCCGGACGGGCTGGCGCGCTTCGCCGACACCGCGCCGTGGCTGGCCTGGCTGACCATCTCCGACGCCGGCCAGATCCGCTCCCTGTCCGAACTGGGCGTCGCCTTCCTGCTGTTCATGATCGGGCTGGAGCTGTCATGGGGCCGGCTCAAGTCGATGCGGCGCCTGGTCTTCGGCCTCGGCCTGACCCAGGTGGCCGCCTGCACCGTGGTCCTCGCCGCCCTGTTCATGATGCTGGGCCAGACCCTGGTCTCGGCCGCCGTTCTGGGCATGGGATTGTCGCTCTCCTCGACCGCGGTCGTCATGCCGGTGCTGGCCGAGAGCGGGCGGGTGCAGACCGCCTCGGGCCGGGCCACCTTCTCCATCCTGCTGGCCCAGGACCTCGTCGTCGCGCCGATCCTGATCACGGTCACCGTGCTGGCGGCCCTGGCCCAGGGCGGCGGCGATCTCGACCCGTCCACCCTGCGCGCGGCCCTGCTGACCCTGGTGCCGGCGGCGATCGGCCTGGCGCTGCTGGTCATCCTCGGCCGGCTGGTGTTGCGCCCGATGTTCCGCTCGGTGGCCCGCGCCCGCGCCCGCGGCCAGGGGCAGGAGATGTTCGTCGCCGCCAGCCTGCTGGTCGTTCTGGGCTCCGGCCTGGCGGCGCAGGCGGCGGGCCTGTCGATGAGCCTGGGGGCGCTGGTCGCCGGCCTGCTGCTGGCCGAGACCGAGTTCCGGCGCGAGGTCGAGCTGTCGATCGAGCCGTTCAAGGGACTGCTGCTCGGCGTCTTCTTCGTCGGCGTCGGCATCGGCCTGGATCTGGACGCCGTCGCGGCCAATCCCCTGTGGGTGTTCGGCCTCGCCGCGGCGCTTACGGCGATCAAGATCGGCATGATCTTCGGCGCCGCCCGGCTGTGGGGCGTAAAGCGCAAGGCCGCGGTCGAGACAGCGCTGGTCCTCGGCCCGGCGGGGGAGTTCGCCTTCGTCATCCTCGGGGCCGGCCTGGTCGAGGGGATCGCCTCCCCGGCCTTCACCGGCACGGTGCTGGTCGCGGCCACGATCAGCATCTTCACCATTCCGGCCATGGCCTGGCTCGCCGGCCGGCTGACCCGGGAGGCGCCGAGCGCGCCGGATCTGCCCGACGAGGCGCTGGAACCGGTGGGCGCGGAAAACCAGGTGCTGATCGTCGGTTTCGGCCGGGTCGGCCGGCTGGTCGGCGAAATGCTGACCGAGCACGGCCAGTCCTATCTGGCCGTGGATTCCAACGCCTCCACCGTGGGCAAGGGCCGGGCCGAGGGCGCCAATGTCTTCTACGGCGACGCGGGCCAGCCCGAGATGCTCAAGTTGTGCGGCGTCGACACGGCGCGGGCCCTCGTCGTCACCATGGACGCGCCGGCCAAGGTCGACGAGGTGGTGCGCGCGGCGCGGGGACTGCGGCCTGACCTGATCCTGATCGCCCGGGCCCGGGACGACCGTCACGCCGTGCGCCTGTATCGGCTGGGCGTCACCGACGCGGTGCCCGAGACCACCGAGGCGGCCCTGCAGCTGGCCGAGAACACCCTGGTCGACCTGGGCGTGCCGATGGGGCTGGTGCTGGCCTCGATCCACGAGCGCCGCGACCGCTTTCGCGCCCTCTTCCAGGAGGCCATGCCGGACGGCGCGGACCGGCCGCGGCGGGCGCGCGCGCTCCGGTCACCGAGCGCCGGTTGATCCGGGCGATATGTCGCGGCATTAACCCCGGCGGTCATCGCCCCGTTAATCTCCACACCCCATTTTGGTCATCGTTGCGTGATGACTGCCCCACCGGCGTCAGACGACGACGTCCGGCGGACACCACACAGCGGTCCGCCTCCTCCCCATCGCTTCGGCGGTCAGTTTTTCGATCGGCGGCTCCCGGCCGCCGTCCAGTCGAGTACCCGTTTCATGCGAGATATCGCCCTGTCCCCTACCGCTCCTGAATCCGAGACCGGGTCCGAGACCCCCCGGCTGAACCGGCGCCAGGCCGCCAAGGTCCGCACCCGGCAGAAGGTTCTCGACGCCGCCCGCCAGCTGTTCGCCGAGCGCGGCTACGAGCCCGCCACCATCCGCGACATCGCCAAGGGCGCGGGCATGTCGACCGGCGCCGTCTTCGCCAACTTCCAGGACAAGGCCGAGCTGTTCGAGGCCGTCCTGTCGACCGACATGGTCCAGCTGGCCGAGACCATGAAGGCCGCCGCCGCGTCCGAAGGCTCGATGCGGGGCCGGCTGCTGGCCGCGCTCGCCGCCGGCTACCACGCTTCGCTCGAGCAGCTGCCGCTGGTCCAGGCGGTGATCGCCCGCTCGTGGTTCCAGCCGGTCGCCGCCGAGATGCGCACCCGCGCCGCCATCAAGCCGATCCTCTCGGTCGTCACCGACACGCTGCAGGCCGGCGTGGGCGACGGCGAGCTGCGTCAGGACGCCGACGTGCGGCTGCTGTCCGAGCTGATCTACGACGCCTTCCTGTCCAACTACCGCCGCGCCGCCTACGACGGCTGGACCACCGCCCAGCTGTCCGAGCGCATGGCCAGACAGGTCGACGTCATCCTCGCCGGCGCGATCAGCCGGCAGTAGGCGGCGACGCCGCCGAGACATTGGAAAGGCCGCGACGTTCACCGTTGCGGCCTTTTCTTTGCCCCATCACCCCGTTTGCTTTCCGGCGGCGGAGGACGGGTCGGCATTCCACGGCGGGCCCGTTTACGCACGTCATGGGAGACCCCCTGTTTCCTGTCGTGTCCGTCTGGTAGCCAGTCATGACGAATGACGGGCGGGGGGACGCTTTGAAAAGTACACTGATGCTGGCCGCCGCGGCCTGGCTGGCGAGTACGTCCGCCATGGCGGGCGAAACGATCTTGCGTGGCCCGGCGCCGGACTGGATTCCGGAGGTCGCGCCGCATCTCTCGAACAGGCCGGACGACCCGTCCCAACACGTCCGCTATGAAGTGATCGAGCGCCATCTGCGCGCCTTCGGCGGGCATTCGGAAGTCTACGTCAGACTGCGGTTGCGGGTGCTGTCTCCCTTGGGGTTGCAACAGGCTTCGCAACTGGGACTGGAATGGAATCCGGCCCTGCAGACGCCTACGGTGCACCATGCGCGTATTATCCGCGCAGGCGAGACCTCCGACATTCTGGAGAAGGCCGACTTCACCGTTCTCCGCCGCGAAGCCGCCTTGGAGCAGTCGCTTCAGATCAACGGCGTTCTGACGGGCGTTCTCGTGAACCCCGATATCCGCGTGGGCGACACCATCGACTTCGCCTATTCTTTTCGGTCGCAGTTCGACGTCTTCGACAACCCGCTCGAAGTGCTGGGATACTCCCATTCCCCGATCCCGGTTGACCTTGCCGTTACGACCATCAGCTGGCCCGCATCGACGAGGGTGGAAACCCGCTCCGGACCCCACGCGACTGTCCCGCCGATCACCCAGCAGGATGGCTTCAAGGTCCTGGTCAACCGGATGACCGACGTTGAGGCGGAGACATATCCGGACACCGTCGCTCTACGCTCCCTTCCCGACTTCGCGTGGCAGATCAGCAGTATTCCACAGTGGGGGGCCATCACGGGTCACATCCGCGCCGCCTACGATGAGGCGAGCGCCATGCCCAACGCTGCGGATCTGGCCGCGCATGTGGCGCGGATAAGGTCCGAGCACGCTACCCCTGAGGCCCGCGCCCTGGCGGCGCTTCGGCTGGTTCAGGACGAGGTACGATATGTGGCTCTGACGCTGGGCGAGGGCGGCTGGCTGCCGGTCCCGGCGACCGAAGTGTGGGCGCGGCGCCAGGGCGACTGCAAGGGAAAGACGGTTCTTCTGACGGCCCTTTTGAGGGAGCTCGGCATTGAAGCGGTTCCTGTTCTGGTCTCCTCGAACAACCTGCCGCTCGACAAATACCTGCCGATGGTGAGCGCGTTCGACCATGTGATCGTGAAGGCCCGCGTCAACGGCGAGACCTATCTGATGGACGGGGCGCGTATCGGCGATCGAAGCCTCACGCCAGACCGACCGCTCGTTCACGAATACGTCCTGCCCATCGTGGAGCGCGCACGACTCGAACGCATCCCGCTTAGGCTGCCGCCGCGCCCGACCAGTACGATGCATCTCGAGATCGACCTTTCGGACGGCGTCTACAGTCCTGCGCGGCTGATTTTGAACGACATCGACCGGGGAGACGCCGCCACTGAAATGCAGGCCGCCGTGGCGCAGATCCCCGCCGCCGAGCTGAGCCGACTCTATCGTGAGAGGTGGACTGAATTCCTGAAGAGCTATGGTCAGATTTCGGACCTTGAGAGCCACTGGGAATACCGCGAAGACACCCACGAGTTCATTGCCGGCGCAACGGCTCGCATCATCTTCGACTGGAGCGGCGGCCCCGTCGACATTCCCTTGGCCCATGTCACGTGGAAGGGTTTCGGTCCGCACGGGGATGAAAGGTTCGAGGATGCCGATTACGGCACCAACTTCCCCAATTGGTCCTCGTTCCGGACCACCGTCATCCTGCCCGAAGGCGAGGACGTCGTTGACCTGTCGGTCCAGCCCTACGAGGTCGAGGCGGGCGCCACCCGCTATTACCGCACGGTGCAGCGCGACGGCAGCCGGCTGGAGACGGACCGCGGATCGATCACCCTGCGCCCGTACGCCACCGCCTCTGAGGTCCGGACCGAGCAGGCGGGCATGGACAGCTTCAAGGACCTGAAGGCGACGATGCGGTTGAGGAGGGGCTACGCGCTGACCGCGACTGACCGTGAAACCCTCACGACGGCCCCGGCGGGCGATCCCGAAGGCGCCCTTCGACGCGGCTATGCCCTGAACGATCAAGGCGACCATGCTGGCGCGATTGAGCAGTTCAATGCCGCTATCGCGGGGTTCTCGTCGCCGCACGCCAACGCCTTGGCCAATCGCGCGCTGGCCTATCTGGCGCTCAACGATCTGGAAAAAGCCCGCGCCGACATTGCCGCGGGCGATGCTGTCGATCCGAACGACGCCATCCTTTTCCACGCGAAGGGACGTCTGGCCGAGATCGAGGAAGATGATCTGGCCGCCGTCCTGGCCTTTACCGGCGCGCTCCGCTCATGGCCCGACAACACCCACGCCCTTTACCGCCGCGCCACCGCGTATGAACGGATGGGCCAATCCGCCCGCGCCCTCGCCGATCTGGAGCGGATCGCCACCCTGCATCCTCAGGACAACGGCGCCAGGACCGCACTGGCCAATCAGTTGCTGCTCATGGGACGCGCCCAACAGGCCTACGAACAGCTGGACCTGGTGGCGCGCTCTATCGGCTATCCCGAGGCCAAGGTTCAGATTTTCGTGAGTATGGCTCAGTCCCTGGCATCCGGCCTCAAGGAATCGGATCCCGCCAGGGCCGAGGGCGTGTTGACCGACGCCCTGGCGATCGAGACTGACTTCCCGGCCTTGCTGATCGATCGCGCGGCCATCCGGGAACGACGGGGCGACAGTCAGGGCTCCGCCGCCGATATCAGGGAATTCAAGCGGTTAACCCGCATCAACCTCGACGAACCCTCCCAGGCTTGCTTCTCGGAGAGACTCTTCCGGCATAGTCGCGACGCCGTGCTGATCATGTGCGACAAAGCCATCGTGCTCGACGAGGAGGATGCCGGACTCCACGTCCGGCGCGGATATTTGCTGTACCTCCTGAACCGGGGAAGCGAAGCGCTCGGCGCCTACCGCACAGCGACGGAACTGGACCCGTCGAACCCCAAGGCCAAGTACGGTCTGGGCCAGTTGCTCCACGACGCCGGTCAAGTCGCCGAAGGGGACGCCCTTATGGCCGAAGCGATCAGGATCGATCCGCAAGCCGGCGAAGACTATGAGGCCGACCTGGTCGAGGTCGCCTTCAGTGATTAGGCAATAGCGCGTCAGGGTCCCGGCTCAGCAGTTGCCGGGCCCGCCGGCGTGCGACGGGCCTCGGGAGATCTGATCGGGAACTCAGTCCGGTCTCGCGTCGGCCTCGCACGGCCGCGTTGTGCAGCTCGGCTACGTTCCTGGGCGATCTTCCCGGCGACCTCAGCTCTTCCACCTCAGCGTCGCCGGCTTGACCGGGTTCTGGAACGCCCGCTTCTCGGCCCGGCTCTTCGCCCATTCGCGCTTCAGCTGCTGGTACCATTTGGCCTGTTTGTCGGCGTCGTCGATCCAGATCAGGGCCGGGTCGTAGCGCAGCCCCTCGTTCTGCAGGTTCACCATGCCGCCGTCCTGCTTGAGGAAGGCGACGACGCCCATGCGCAGGAAGGGCTTGGCGAGGCCGAACACCCAGTGGTCGGACCAGAAGATCTGGGTGATCGTGGTGCGACTGTCCGACCGGGGCGTCAGGCAGGTCAGGGCCAGCACCTGCCGTTCGCCCACCTGGATGTGTTCCCAGCGGAAGCCCGGCAGGCGGAAGGTGATCTCGGTCGCCGGCGCGCCGCCGAGGATCCTGTAGGCCCGGCTGTTCGACGACGGGGCGTGGCGGACCATGGCGAAGCCCAGTTCGCGCGGCTCGAAGGCCTTGGCCTTCTCGTGCATCGAATGTTCGGAACGCCACCACCACTGCTGATGCACATAGGGGCCGTGGGCCGGGTCCATCAGGCCGACCACGGCGTGGTCGATGTGGGCGTCGAAATCCATGGACTCGACCAGCTTCGCCCCGCCGCCGACCACGCCGGGAAAGACCGGCGGCTCGTGGTCGGGCTCCGACGGATTGCGGGGGTCGGACGCCACCCAGACGAAGACCATGCCCTGGCTCTCGCGCACCGGATAGGACCGCACGCGGATGCGCGCGGGATCGATGGCCTGATCCTCGACCAGCGAGGGAATGGCGGCGCAGACGCCGTCGGGGCGGAAGCGCCAGCCGTGGTAGCAGCACTCTATGGTCTCGCCCTCGCCCGGCTTCTCGACCAGCCGCCCGGCCGACAGCGGCGCGGCGCGGTGCGGGCAGATGTCGCGCATGGCGTAGGCCTGCCCGGCCCGGGTGCGGCCGATCAGGACCGGCTCGCCGAGCAGTTCGTGCCGCTTCAGCGAAGCCGGCGCCACATCGCGGGACAAGGCTACGAAATACCAGGTATCCAGCACGAATCCCTTGCCGAACCCGGCGGGAGGCGCGACCCGGCTTGCGGCGGGAGCGGTGTCGGCTAGGGTCTCGGTCGCGGTCATGGTCGCGGTCATGGTCGGCATTCTAGGACGGTCGCGCGCATCGCCGCCAGCCGCTCTGTCGCCGAGTCTAGAAAGTGCTTTACATTTTAAAGCAGATTGGATATCCGGCTCGCACCCTGATGGAAAGACCGCACCGATGAAGACCGCCCTGATGACCCTTCTCGCCGCCGCCGCCCTGGCCGCGCCCGCCTTTGCGCAGGACGGCCACGGCGCCCACGCTCAGGCCGCCGCCCACGCCGATCACGGCCACGCGCACGCCGACTTCGAGTCCGGCCGCTTCCATGTCCGCATCGACGGTCCGGAGCACCCGGTCGGCGACGTCATCCTGATCCCCGGCCTGTCGTCCTCGCCCCATGTCTGGGATCTGCTGACGGACGAGCTGAAGGGCCGCTATCGCGTCCACCGCATCCACGTCCAGGGCTTCGCCGGCGCCCCGGCCGGGGACAACGCCGAAGGCCCGGTCTCCGCCCCCGTGGCCGAGGATCTCGCCCGCTACATCCGCGAACAGGGGCTGGAGAAGCCGGCCGTGATCGGCCACTCCATGGGCGGGACCATCGGCATGATGCTGGCCGCGCGCCATCCGGACAGCGTCGGACGGCTGATGGTCGTCGACATGGTGCCGTTCATGGGCGCCATGTTCGGCGCGCCGGGGACGAACCCGACCGCCCAGAGCGTCACCCCGATGGCCGACCAGATCTACGCCGCCATGTCGCAAGGGCCCGAGGAGGCCTATCGCCGGCAGGCCGCCGCCACGGTCACCAGCATGATCAAGACGGAGTCGGCGCGCTCCGGCCCGCTCCGGGACACGGAGACCAGCGACCGGCAGGTGTCGGCCTCGGCCTACCGGGAACTGATCGTCACCGATCTCCGGCCGGAACTGAGCCGCATCACGGCTCCCACGGACGTTCTTTACGTCGCCTTCGAATTCCCCGGCATGACGCCCGAGATGACCGACGGCATCTATCGGGGCTCGTTCGCCAACCTGCCGGGCGTGGAACTGAAGCGGATCGACGACAGCGCCCACTTCATCATGCTGGACCAGCCGGCCATCTTCGCCGCCGAGGTGAACGCGTTTTTAGAATAGGGCCGACCGGGGCCATGCTTTCGGCGGAAACGTCCCTCACGGTCGCGTGACGACGTGAGGGGCGTTTGCGTGCGTCCGGCGAACCGCTAAGACCGGTGCCGGACAGGATGAGGTTTCGATGGCGGGTTCCGGCTTCAGCTTCTGGCGGGGCGGCGGCGACGGCGGTCAGCCGAAGGGCGCGCGCACGCCGGTGCAGCGGCTGATCTACTGGGGGTCGGTGCTGGCCGTCTGGGGGATCATCTTCCTGGTGGTCTTCTTCGCCGTCTTCGCGCGCGACCTGCCCGACACCTCGACCCTCTACAACATCGACCGCCAGCCCTCGATCACCTATCTGGACCGCAACGGCGCCCTGATCGCGGTGCGCGGCACCCAGCAGGCCCCGCCCGCCGATCTCGACGCCCTGCCCGACTATGTTCCGGCGGCCTTCATCGCCATCGAGGACCGGCGCTTCTACCACCACCCGGGCTTCGACCCGATCGGCATGACCCGCGCCATCGCGGCCAACATGCGGGCCGGGCGCGTCGTCCAGGGCGGTTCGACCCTGACCCAGCAGTTGGCCAAGAACCTGTTCCTGTCCCCGGACCAGAACATGAAGCGCAAGGTCCAGGAGCTCATGCTGGCCGTCTGGCTGGAGATGAAATTCTCCAAGGAGGAGATCCTCGCCCTCTATCTGAACCGGGTCTATTTCGGCGCCGGCGCCTATGGCATCGAGGCGGCCTCGCAGCGCTATTTCGACAAGGGCGCCAAGGACCTGACCGTCGGCGAGGCGGCCCTGCTGGCCGGCCTGCTGAAGGCCCCCTCGCGCTATTCGCCGGTGTCCGAGAGCGAGCGGGCGGCGGCGCGCGCCACCGTGGTCCTCAACGAAATGGTCGATGCCGGGGTGATCACCGCCGAGCAGCGCGCCCAGGCCGTGACCGAGCCCGTGCGGGTGTCGCGGACCCTGGCGACCCAGCACGCCCAGTATTTCGTCGACTGGCTGGACAAGCAGATTCGCGAACTGGTCGGCGAGCCGACCGAGGACATGATCGTCGAGACGACGCTGGACCTGACCCTGCAGACCTCGGCCGAGCGGGCGGTCCGCCGCATCCTCGAGCGCGACGCCTCCAGGGGCGTGCAGCAGGCGGCGCTGGTGGCGCTGGACGGCGAGGGCCGGGTGCGCGCCATGATCGGCGGCGCCTCCTATACCGACAGCCAGTTCAACCGCGCCGTGGACGCCCGTCGCCAGGCCGGCTCGGCGTGGAAGCCCTTCGTCTATCTGACCGCCCTGGAGAGCGGCTACACGCCCCAGACCCGGGTCAACGACGCCCCGATCCGCATCGGCAACTGGTCGCCCCGCAACTATTCCGGCAGCTTCGCCGGCGAGATGAGCATGGCCAACGCCGTGGCCCAGTCGACCAATACGGTGGCGGCCGGCATGGCCGACCAGATCGGCCGCGACAACGTCGCCCGCGCCGCGCGCCGCCTCGGCATCAGCTCGCGCATCGGTCTGGAGCCGGCCATGGCCCTGGGCGCCGTCGAGGTGTCGCCGCTGGAGATGGCCCAGGCCTATGACGCCTTCGCCAACGGCGGCAAGCGCGTCCGCGCCTATGGCATCAGCCGCATCCGCACCCCGCAGGGCCGGGTCATCTACCAGCGCGCCAGCCGCGAGACCGGGCCGGTGCAGGCCATATCCAATCCGTATCTCTACTACATGAACCAGATGCTGCGCGGGGTGATGACCTCGGGCACCGGACGGGCGGCGGCGATCTCCGGCCGGGACACGGCGGGCAAGACGGGCACCACCTCGGACTACAAGGACGCCTGGTTCGTCGGCTACACCGGCGGCTTCGTCACCGCCGTCTGGGTCGGCAAGGACGACAATACGGCCATGCGCGGCGTCACCGGCGGCTCGGCCCCCGCGGCGATCTGGAAGGCCTTCATGCAGGCGGCCCTGCCGCGCCTCAACGCCCCGGCCATCCCCGACGGTCCGCCCATGCCGGAGGGCTGGCAGCCGCCCAGCCCGGTCGAGAGCCTGATCGGCCAGATCGGCGACCTGTTCGGCGACAATCCGCCCGGGGACCGCGCCGTCGATCCGCTGGACGAAAGCCTGCGGGAGCCACAGCCCCGCCAGCGCCCGACCGCGCCCGAACGCAACGACCAGCCGGTGCTGCGCCCGACCCAGCCGCAACCCCAGCGCGACCCGCCGGCCCCGCGCCCCGAGCCGGCTCCGCCGCCCGAGAAGAAGGCCGATCCGCTGTTCTTCTGACCTACCGCCCCACCGCGTGCAGGGCCGGGCAGTTCTCGCGCAGCCATTTGCGGAAGGGCCGGTGATCGCCGACCAGACGCTGCACCACCGACCAGTAGGCCGGGCTGTGGTCGGCGTGGACCAGATGCGCCACCTCGTGGGCGGCCAGATAGTCGGCCACCGCCGGCGGAGCCATGATCACCCGCCAGCTGTAGCGGATGGTCCGGTTGTGCGGGCTGCATGAGCCCCAGCGCGACCGGGTGTCGGCGATGGAGACCTTCACCGGCCGCTGGCCGAGAGAGCGCAGATGATGCTCGGTCCGCTCGACCAGCACCTGCCGCGCCAGTCGCTTGATCAGGTTTTCCACCCGACGCGAGAAGGCCTCCCCCTCGCCTCCGGACTGGATGACGGGACCGTCGGCCGCCTCGACCAGCCGCGCCGCGCCGGCGCCCCCTGTCGCGATCAGCCGCGTGTCCCGGCCGAACAGGGGAACCGTCGCGCCGGGCTCCAGAGGCGCGCTGTCCGGCCGGTCCGCCAGCCTCTGGCGCATCCACTCCGCCCTGGTGCGGGCGAAGGCGACGGCCTGCGCCAGGGCGCGTTCCGACGGGGCCACCAGCACAGCCTCGCCGGCGCGGCCGTCGATGCGGATCGACAGCCGCCGGGCGCGCGGATTGACCGACAGCCGGGCCGGGACGCCGAGGGCGTCAGGCGGCAGCCGCTGGCCGTTCCGGTACTGCACAGATGGCCTCGTTCCTCGCGATGAAGTCGCGCACCCGCGGATAGATGTCGTCGCGGAAGCGGCGGCCGTTGAAGACGCCGTAGTGGCCGACCTCGGGGTGGACGTACAGGGTGCGGCGATCGTCGGGCAGGCTGGAGCACAGGCCGTGCGCCGCCTGGGTCTGGCCGACGCCTGAGATGTCGTCCTTCGCGCCCTCGACGGTCATCAGGCCGATGTCGGCGATCTTCGCCAGATCGACCTTGCGCCCGCGATGCTCGAGCAGGCCGCGCGGCAGCAGGTGCTGCTGGAACACGATGTCGATGGTCTGGAGATAGAACTCCTCGGTCAGGTCCAGCACCGAGAGGTATTCGTTGTAGAATTCCTCGTGCTTCTGGGCTCCGTCGCCGTCGCCGTTGACCAGGTGCTGGAAATATTCGTGGTGGGCGTCGACGTGCCGTTCCTCGTTCATCGACATGAAGCTGTAGAGCTGCACGAAGCCCGGATAGACCCGCCGACCGAAACCCGGATAGGGCCAGGGCACGGTGTGGATCATGTTCGATCTGAACCAGGTGAAGGGCTTTTCCTCGGCCAGCTGGTTGGTCACCGTCGGCGACAGGCGGGCGTCGATCGGCGACCCCATGAAGGTCATCGAGGCGGGCCGGTTGGGATCGCCGTCCTCGGCCATCAGGGCGCAGGCGGCCAGAACCGGCGGTCCCGGCTGACAGACGCCGACGACGTGGGCGCGCGGGCCGATGACGCCCAGCATGGTCCGGACGTGGTCGATATAGTCGAAGAAGTCGAACCGCCCCTCCAGCATCGGAACCTGGCGGGCGTTGACCCAGTCGGTGACATAGACGTCGTGGTCCTGCAGGAAGGCCTCGACCGTGCCGCGCAGCAGGGTGGCGTAGTGGCCCGACAGCGGGGCCACGATCAGCACCGCCGGGGCCGCGGCCGGCTTGCCGGCGCGCTTCAGATCGCCGATGTGCCGGGCGAATCGCACCAGCCGGCACCACGGCGACGACCAGACCACCTGTTCGGTCGTCCGCACCGACTGTCCGTCGATTTCGACCGTCTCCAGCCCCCAGGCCGGCTTGCCGTAGCGGCGGGTGACGCTCTCGAACAGTTCGGCCGAGGCCCAGGCGGTGCGCGCCAGGGCGGTGTCGGCGGCCGGATTGAACGGAGAACTCCAGAACTGGCGGGCCATCTGGGCCCCGATCCGGAACGGCGTCGCCGAGTGGTAGGCGAGCTCGTGAAGCGAATACAGCATGCGTGTCCTGAGACGGCCCCCGCCGATATGTGGCAGGGCAGCATAGAACGCGCCGCACTGCAAAAAGATTATCTTCGTTCAGCTTGTCGTGAACGGCGGGCGCTCCAACGGGCCGCGGTCGTCCTGTCGCGCCCCGTACGATTTGATTGAACCGGATCGTCGGATGTCGGCACCTTTCCTTCAACGAGGGACGTGGGCGGCATGGTCAGGACCAGGGAACAGCTCCTTGACGAATATCTGGTGGCGTCCGCGCGCATCGGCGACCGCAAGGCGTTCGACCTGCTGGCGCGCCGCTGGCAGGGCAAGCTGGTCGCCCACGCCTGGCGGCTGACCGGCGACGTCGACCTGGCCCGCGAGGCGGCCCAGGAGGGCTGGATCGAGATCGTGCGCGGCGTCGGGCGGCTGCGCGACGAGCGCGCCTTCCCCGCCTGGGCCTATCAGATCGTGTCGCGGCGTTGCGCGCGGCGGATCGGCCGCCTGCAGCACGATCGGGCCCTGGCGGCGGCCGCGGCGGCGGAACCGGGCGAAGCCTTCGCGGCGCCCGAGGAGAGGGACGCGCCGGCCATGGCGCGGCTGCGCACGGCTGTGGCCGGGCTTCCGCCCGACCAGCGGGCCGCGATCGGCCTGTTCTATCTCGAGGATATGGAGATCGCGGACGTCGCGATCGCCCTGAACGTGCCGGCGGGCACGGTGAAGACCCGCCTGATGCATGCCCGCCGCAAACTGCGCGCGGTGCTGGAAGGAGACGCGTGATGACGACCGATATCGACCGGATGATCGAGGAAGCCCTTCAGGGCGAGGAACAGGCCCTGTTCCGCGAAACGGCGCGCGAGCCGGGCTTCTTCGGACAGGCGCTGAGCGTGTTCGACGGGCGGGCCGGCTGGGCCAACGCCGTGCTGATGGCGGCGCAGACGGCCGCCTTCTTCTTCGGGGTCTGGGCGGCGTGGCGCTTCTTCCAGGCCGACACCGCCCTGTCGGCCCTTCACTGGGGACTGCCCGCCGCGGTTCTGATCCTGGGGTCGCTGGTGATGAAGATGGCGCTGGTGCCCGTCGTCCACGCCAATCGGGTGCTGCGCGAGCTGAAGCGGCTCGAGCGCCAGATCGCGATGGCCCGCAAGGGCTGAAGGCGGCGGCGGGTCGTGGCGGGACTAGCCGCGCGCCATGACCCGGCCGATGACGTCGGCGGCGCGGTCGGGCCGGAGATCGTGGGCGACCGCCGACCGGAACCCGCCGTCCGGACCCATCAGATAGATCGTCAGGCCGTGGTTCATCGTATAGCCCTCGCCCTCCCCGACCTTCTGATAGGGCGCGCCATAGGCCCTGGCGGCGGCGTCGACCTGCTCGGGCGTGCCGGTCAGGCCGATGACGCCTTCGGGAAAACCGTCGGTCGACAGGTAGTCATTGAGAACCTGCGGCGTGTCCCGCGCCGGATCGATGGTGATGAAGACGATCTGCAGATCCTCGGCCCGGTCACCCAGCCGCTGTTTCGTCGCATCGAGGACCTGAAGCGTGGTCGGACAATAGTCCGGGCAGTAGGTGAAGCCGAAGAAGACCAGTGACCACTTGCCCTCCAGCATCGTTTCGTCGACCGGCCGCCCGTCCTGGTCGACCAGCTGGAACGGTCCGCCGATCCTGGCCTGGCCGGTGGAGACGACCTCGCCGGCGCGCAGGCCCGGCGCCGGGCGGCTGGCCAGCACCATGGTCACGGCGATCAGCGCCACGGCGATGACTGCGCAGGCGGCGGCGAACAGAAGGATGGAACGGCGCGGCATTTCGGCTCCCGGCAGGACGCGCCATGCGGGCGCGGCTGGTCTATAGGAGACGGGTGAGCCCGACCCAAGACCCCCTGTCGTCGCAGTTCGCCGAGGCCGCCGACGCGGGCGGACGCTTCGGCGGCTGGCGCAATGCGCCGCGCCGAAGCCGGGGCCTCTCGCTGCGGACGCTGGTGATCCTGCGCTGGATGGCCATCGCGGGCCAGAGCGCCACCGTCGTCGTAGCCACCGCCTGGTTCCATTTCGACCTGCCGCTGTGGGGCTGTGTGGCCGTGATCGGCGCCAGCGTGGCGATGAACCTGAACGCCACCGCCCGGCTCAAGCGCAGCGACGGCTCCTTCCCGGACGGCGCCCTGACGGCGGCCCATCTCGGCTTCGACATCCTGCAGCTGTCCCTGCTGTTGGCCCTGACCGGCGGGCTGCAGAACCCGTTCTGCCTGCTGCTCGTTGCGCCGGTGACGGTGGCGGCGGCGTCGCTACCGGGCCGGCAGGCGGCGCTGATGGGGCTGCTGGTGCTGGCCGCCACCGTCGGCCTGTTCTTCTTCTCCATGCCGCTGCCGTGGCAGGCGGGAACCGAGCTTGTGCTGCCGCCCCTGTATCGCTTCGGCATCGGCCTGGCGCTGATCACCGGCGTGGTCTTCACCGCCGCCTACGCCTGGCGGGTGGCGGCGGACGCCGAAAAGCTGGAACTGGCCCTGGCCACCACCCAGGATGTGCTGCAGCGCGAGCAGCGGCTGGCGGCCCTGGGCGGGCTCGCGGCGGCGGCGGCGCACGAACTCGGCACGCCGCTGGCGACCATCCAGGTGGTGGCGCGCGAACTGCTGCGCGAGGCGGCCAAGGGCGGGGCGGCGGCCGAGGACGCCGCCCTGATCCTGCAGCAGGCCGAACGCTGCCGGGAGATTCTGAAACGGCTGTCACAACAGCCGGAGGAGGGCGAGGCCGCCTTCGCCGAGGGCGGGCTCAAGGCCCTGCTGGAGGAGGTGGTCGAGCCGCACCGGGGCTTCGACCTGGCCTTCGAGGTCCGGGTGCGAACGGCCTCTGGCGAGGCCGCCCCGCGCGTGCGCCGCCTGCCGGAAGTCGTGCACGGCCTGTCGACCCTGGTCGAGAACGCCGCCGATTTCGCCAACGGCCGGGTGCGTGTGCAGGCCCTCGTCGACGCCGGCTTCATCGAGATCGAGGTGGTCGACGATGGCCCCGGCATCCCGCCGGACATCCTGCCCCGGCTGGGCGAGCCCTATGTGACCAGCCGGCCGCAGGGCAAGGCGCGCCGGGCGCTGGCGGCCCAGATCGCCGCCTCCGTGGCCGCCGCCGCGCCCGGCGGAAAGGGTCGGAAGGACCGCAAGACAGGCAAGGCCGCGCCGGCGCCGGAAGCCATCGCCCCCAGCCAGGGCGGCATGGGCCTCGGCTTCTTCATCGCCCGCACCCTGCTGGAGCGGACCGGAGGCAAGGTCTCCGTCGGGACCGGCGAGGGCGGCAAGGGGCGGCCGAAGGGCGCGCGGGTCGCCGTGCGCTGGCCGCGGCCGGCCCTGGAAGCGGGACCGTCGTGATGTCGCACCGGCGCGGTTGAACCTTGACCGCGGGGGCGCGGTTACCGACTTGAGGCCAAGGAGAACGATGATGCCCGATACCGAAGCCCGGATCGCCGCCCTGCCCGACAGGACCCTCCTGCTGCTCGACGACGACAACGCCCTGCGCACGCGGCTGGGGCGGGCGCTGGAGAGCCGCGGCTTCGAGGTGACGACAGCCGCCTCGGGGGCCGAGGCGCGCGAGGCGCTGCGCACCTCGCTGCCGGCCTTCGCCGTCCTCGACATGCGGCTGGAGGACGGCAACGGCCTGAAGGTGGTCGAGGCCATCCGCGAGCGGCGCGAGGACGCCCGGATCGTCATGCTGACCGGCTACGGCGCCATCGCCACGGCAGTCGCCGCGGTCAAGGCCGGGGCGGTCGACTATCTGCAGAAGCCCGCCGACGCCGACGATGTCGTCAAGGCCCTGCTGATGACCGGCGAGGCCCCCGAGCCGCCCGAGAACCCGATGAGCGCCGACCGGGTGCGCTGGGAGCATATCCAGCGCGTCTACGAACTGTGCGACCACAATGTCTCGGAGACGGCGCGCCGCCTGGGCATGCACCGGCGCACGCTGCAGCGGATCCTGGCGAAGCGGGCGCCGCGCTGATCCGTCCTTGCCGCTAACCGGCGAGCCGTGCAGTCTCCCTCGTGGGGGGGGAAGGCAGGAAGATCGACATTATGGCGCTGGCCTTCGTCGCGATCGCCTTCACGGCGACGCTGGCTGGCTTCAACTGGCTTCTGACCACCTCCGTCCCGGGCCTGCCGCCAGCGCGTCTTTTCATTGAGGCCGACATCATCGCCCAACTG
>JAAXIW010000026.1 GCA_012270135.1 Brevundimonas sp.
ATGTCGAAATACGTCATGTCCCAGGTGATCGGCGTCGGCGTCCAGGCGCCCTCGATGCCCGAGGTGATGGTGTGGTCGCCCATCCCGCTCTCGTGGCCCGACTGCCATCCCATGCCCTGCTGGGCGATGTCGGCGCCCTCGGGGCTGGCCCCCACCAGCTTGGCGTCGCCGGCGCCGTGGGCCTTGCCGAAGGTGTGCCCCCCGGCGGTCAGGGCCGCGGTCTCGACGTCGTTCATCCCCATCCGGGCGAAGGTCTCGCGGATGTCGCGGGCGGACTCCAACGCCTCGGGCCGGCCGCCCGGGCCTTCCGGGTTGACGTAGATCAGGCCCATCTGAATCGCCGCCAGCGGCTCCTCCAGCGCCATATCCTTGTCCGGCTGGATGCGGGTCTCGTTGCCCTCGTCGCCGACCCACTGTTCCTCGGTGCCCCAGTAGACGTCCTTCTCGGGCTCCCAGACGTCGGCGCGGCCGCCGCCGAAGCCGAACACCGGCCCGCCCATCGACTCGATGGCGACGTTGCCGGCCAGGATCATCAGGTCGGCCCAGCTCAGATTGGCGCCGTATTTCTGCTTGATCGGCCAGAGCAGCCGGCGGGCCTTGTCGAGGTTGCCGTTGTCCGGCCAGCTGTTCAGCGGGGCGAAGCGCTGCTGACCGGCGCCCGCGCCGCCGCGGCCGTCGCCGGTGCGGTAGGTGCCGGCCGAGTGCCAGGCCATGCGGATGAAGAAGGGCCCGTAGTGGCCGTAGTCCGCCGGCCACCACGGCTGGCTGTCGGTCATCAGGGCGTGCAGGTCGCGCTTGACGGCTTCGTAGTCGAGCTTCCTGAACGCCTCGGCGTAGTCGAAGCCGTCGCCCATCGGATCGCCGGTCTTGCCTTGCTGGTGCAGGATGTCGATCGAAAGCTGGTTCGGCCACCAGTCGCGATTGGTGCGGCCCAGCAAGGCCCTCAGGGCCGCCGGCTTCTTGTTCGGGTCGCTCAGCGGGCTCTTGTGCGCATTCCCGTCCATGACGGCTCCTCCTGATTTATGATTGGAGCCCAGCCTATGCTTCGGTTGAGCGTAAGAACAATCGATAAACTTTGTTATCGGGAACAGGAAAATCTATAGACCTTCTGCGCTGTCTGGACTCTCCGCCGGAAACGTTTGATACTTAAAATATGTCAGTGCGATCGCCCGTTCGAAGCATCGCCATCGTCGGGGCGGGCCCCGGCGGCCTCTACCTCGCCATCTCGCTGAAACTGCGGGATCCGTCGCTGAAGGTCGTGGTGCATGAGCGCAACCGGCCGGACGACACCTTCGGCTGGGGCGTGGTCTTCTCCGACCAGACCCTCGCCAATCTGAAGGCCAACGACCCGGAAACCGCCGCGACCATCGAGGCCGCCTTCGTCCACTGGGACGACATCGACGTCCATATCCGCGGCCGCACTATCCGCTCGGGCGGCCACGGCTTCGCGGGGATCGGACGGCAGCGGCTGCTGACCATCCTGCACGAGCGCGCCCGTTCCCTCGGCGTCGACCTGAGCTTCCAGAGCGAGGTCGCGGACATCCGGGCGCTCGACGCGGACATGATCGTCGCCGCCGACGGGCTGAACAGCCGGGTCCGCAACGAGGCCCCAGAGGTGTTCGGCGTCGACGTCGATGTGCGCGCCAACAAATACATCTGGCTGGGGACCCACCAGTCGTTCAACGCCTTCACCTTCGCCTTCGTGGAGACCCCGCACGGCTGGATCTGGGCCCACGCCTACCAGTTCGAGCCGGGCGCCTCGACCTTCATCGTCGAATGCACCGAGGCGACCTGGCGCGGGCTCGGATTCGACGGCATGGATCAGGACCAGACCTGTCGGGCGGCGGAAGCCCTGTTCGCCGACTGGCTGGGCGGCCACGCCCTGATGAGCAACGCCAGGCACCTGCGAGGCTCGGCCTGGCTGAACTTCCCGCGCGTGGCCTGCGCCCGCTGGCGCGAGGGCAAGGTGGTGCTGCTCGGCGACGCCGCGCATACGGCGCATTTCTCGATCGGCTCGGGCACCAAACTGGCCTTCGAGGACGCCATCCACCTGGCGCGCGCCCTGACCGAAGGCGGCGACCTCGACGCGGCCCTCGCCGCCTACGAGGACGAGCGGCGGATCGAGGTGCTGAAGCTGCAGAGCGCCGCCCGCAACTCGACCGAATGGTTCGAGACAGTCGACCGCTACGTCGACCTCGACCCGCTGCAGTTCACCTACAGCCTGCTGACCCGGAGCCAGCGCGTCAGCCACGAGAACCTGCGTCTGCGCGACCGGACCTTCCTGACCGAAGTCGAGCGCTGGTTCGCCGGGACGGCCGGCGCGCCGCCCTCGAAAGTCCCGCCGCCGCCGATGTTCGCGCCCCTGCGCCTGCGCGGCCTGACGGTGCCCAACCGCGTCGTGGTCTCGCCGATGTGCATGTATTCGGCCGAGGATGGAACGGTCGGCGACTTCCACCTCGTCCATCTCGGCGGGCGGGCGCTGGGCGGCGCGGGGCTGGTCTTCACCGAGATGACCGACGTCTCGGCCGACGGCCGGATCACGCCGGGTTGCGCGGGTCTGTACCGGCCCGAACATCGCGACGCCTGGAAGCGGATCGTCGACTTCGTCCATGGTCAGGGATCGCGCATCGCCATCCAGCTGGCCCACGCCGGACGGAAGGGATCAGTCGAACGCCCGTGGGGGCCCCGGGCCGATCAACCATTGATTCACGGCGGATGGGAGCTCATCGCCCCCTCCCCCGTCGCGTGGTCGGAGGACGATCAGGTTCCGCGCGCGATGACCCGGGCCGACATGGACCGGGTCCGCGACGACTTCGTTCGCGCCGTCGGCTGGGCCGGGGAGGCCGGGTTCGACATGGTCGAGCTGCACTGCGCCCACGGCTATCTGCTGTCGTCGTTCCTGACCCCGATCTCGAACCGCCGGACCGACGACTACGGCGGCGCGCTGGAGAACCGGCTGCGCTTCCCACTGGAGGTCTTCGCCGCCATGCGGGCCGCCTGGCCGGACGACAAGCCGATGTCCGTCCGCCTCTCCGCCACCGACTGGGTCGAGGACGGGATCACGCCGGAGGAGTCGGTCGCCATCGCCCGCGCCTTCGCCGAGGCCGGTTGCGACCTGATCGACGTATCCGCCGGCCAGACCTCGGAAGATGCGAAGCCGGTCTACGGCCGGATGTTCCAGACCCCGTTCAGCGACCGCATCCGCAACGAAGCCGGCGTGGCGACGATGGCCGTCGGGAACATCTACGAAACCGACCACGTCAACAGCATCCTCGCCGCCGGGCGGGCCGATCTGTGCGCCCTCGCCCGACCGCATCTGGCCGATCCGAACTGGAGCCTGCGCGCCGCCGCCGAGCTGGGCTGGCGGGAAAGCCTCCAACCCCCGGTCCAGTATCGCGCCGGCTTCGCCCAGCTGGCGCGCAATCTCGAGAAACAGCAGCAGGCGGGACCGGTATGAGTCTGGACGGGCATCACGCCGTGGTCACCGGGGCGGGCTCCGGCATCGGCCGGGCGACGGCCGAGCGGCTGGCCGAGGCCGGCTGTCAGGTCACCCTGATCGGACGTCACATCGGCCGGCTGAACGAGACCGCCGACCGCATCGGCGATCTCGCCTTCGCCGCCCCCGCCGCCGTCACCGACCCCGATATGCTGGCCGCGGCCATCGAGGCCGGGCGCGACCGGTGCGGCCCGATCGACATCCTGATCAACAACGCCGGGGCCGCCACCTCGGCCCCCTTCCTGAAGACCGACGCCGACGCCTTCCGCGCCATGCTGGCCCTCAATCTGGAAGCCCCCGCCGAAGCCGCCCGGCTGGTCCTGCCCGGCATGCTGACCCGGCGCCGGGGCCGGATCGTCAACGTCGCCTCGACCGCGGGCCTGAAGGGCTACGCCTATGTCTCCGCCTACGTCGCGGCCAAGCACGGCCTCGTCGGCCTGACCCGCGCCCTGGCGCTTGAAGTCGCGAGCAAGGGCGTCACCGTCAACGCCGTCTGCCCCGGCTTCACCGAGACCGACCTGGTCGCGAAGTCGATCGAGTCGATCATCGCCAAGACCGGCCGCAGCGAGGAGGAGGCCCGCGCCGTCCTCGCCGCCTCCAACCCGCAGGGTCGATTGATCACCCCGGACGAGGTGGCCCAGACTATCGTCTGGCTGTGCGGCGACGGCGCCTCGGGCGTCACCGGCGCCGCCCTGCCCGTAGCCGGAGGCGAGCGGTGAGCCCCGCCGCTCCGCTGCCCGCCCGGCTGGGCGGCGCGCCGGACG
>JAAXIW010000371.1 GCA_012270135.1 Brevundimonas sp.
GCGCGGATGAGCGAGGTTGTGGCCGATAGGCCCGATGTGGAGTCTGTCTACGCCTCGATCGACGTCTCCAGCGCCGACGTCGTCGCCGACCTGGTCGACAAGGGCGACCGGCAGCTGGGCCAGCAGGAATTCACCCGGATGATGGTGGACCAGTTCCGCGACGTCCCGGGCGCCCGCATCGGCGCCGGCGGCGGCGGCGGCGGCGGGCCCGGCGACGGCACCCGGTTCAGCCTGTCGCTGCTCAGCGACAACGGACCGGCGCTGGAGGCGGCGACCCGCGCCGTGGAGGCCGAGATGCGCAACGTCCCCGGCCTGGCCAATGTGGTCAACACCGCCTCGATCGCGCGGCCGGAAATCCTCGTCACGCCCAAGCCGGATCAGGCGGCGCTGATGGGCGTCTCCACCGGCGCCATTTCGCAGACCGTGCGGGTGGCGACCCTGGGCGACGTCGAGCAGAATCTGCCGAAATACAATCTCGGGGACCGCCAGATCCCGATCCGTCTGCTGCTGAGCGAAGACGCGCGCCAGGACCTGTCGGTGATCGAGAACCTGCGGGTGCCGACGGCGACCGGCACGGCCGTTCCGCTGGGCGCGGTGGCGGACGTCACGTTCGGGGCCGGACCGTCGGAGATCACCCGTCGCGACCGCTCACGCGTGGCGACCATCACCGCGGAGCTGGAAGGCATCACCGTGGGCGAGGCCGCCAATCGCGTGCGGGCGCTGGAACCGGTCAAGAACCTGCCGGAGGGCGTCCGCGAGGTGCCCTCGGGCGACGCGGAATTCCTGGCCGAGATGGTCAGCGGCTTCGCCATCGCCTTCGGGTCGGGCCTGCTGCTGATGTACGCCGTGCTGGTGCTGCTGTTCAAAAGCTTCGCCTATCCGGTCACCATCATGGCCGCCCTGCCCCTGGCCATCGGCGGCGCCTTCATCGGCCTGCTGCTGATGGGCTCGAGCTTCTCGATCTCGTCGCTGATCGGCCTGCTGATGCTGATGGGGATCGCGGCCAAGAATTCCATCCTGCTGGTCGACTATGTGATCATGGCGCGCAAGGAGGGCATGACCCGCTACGAGGCGCTGCTGGACGCCGCCCACAAGCGGGCCCGGCCGATCATCATGACCACCGTGGCCATGGGCGCGGGCATGCTGCCGATCGCCATCGGCCTCGGCGCCGATGTGGAGTTCCGCCAGCCCATGGCCATCGCGGTCATCGGCGGCCTGATCACCTCGACCTTCCTGTCGCTGCTCTACATCCCGGCGATCTTCACCATCGTCGACGACCTCGCGGGCCGCGCCTCGCGGCGGATGGCGCGGATGTTCGATAGCCAGCGGCATACGCCGGGGAAGCCGGCGAAGGCGGAGGCCGAGTAGGGGCTCGGGGCTCGGGGCTAGGGAGCGGACCTTCGCGACGGCCGCTCCCGACCCATAGCGGACGCTTAGAGGGTCCGGTCTAACGACCTAGAACTCTGCATTGGGAAAGTGCTTCTTGGCCCAAGCGCGAAACTCGCTCTCGGACCCGGCAGTGGTGGCTCCGTCTGGCTCGTGGAGTTGGAGGCTCACTCCCCGGTGGAGAATTTGCAGAAGCGTCGCCAAGCGGGCGTTGAGGTAGTTGAATGATGACGCCGCATCGTACGAATGAGCCTCGCGGAATCCTTCGAACATCTCAGGGTCGACGACGCCTTTGCAGAGGCCCTCATCGGATGAATGGACTGCCCGAGATCGCAGTTTGCTCACCCTTGTCGGCTTCTTTCCGAACAGTGGTCCCAGCCAACCCATGCCCAACTCCCCCAGCCACAGCCAAGTGTAGCGTCATAGCAGTCCGCTAACCACCCATCGCTGACCTTGTGGTAGCTCGCCCAAAACAAAACCGGCCGGGGTTTCCCCCGGCCGGCTCGCCGTTCCGCCGTGCGGCGGGACGATCAGTATTTGTAGCGCAGGGTGGCGCCGTAGGTGCGCGGCGCGCCCAGGAAGGCGTCGTAGGTCTGGGAGTCCAGCGCCGGGTTGTAGAAGGTGCCGTTCGGCTGGACCGTGCTCTGGAACGCCGAGCCCTGCAGGAAGGCGTTGTAGGCGACCTGGATGTACTCCTCGTCGGTCAGGTTCTGCACCCAGAACTCCGCCGTCCAGCGCTCGTCCGCGCTGCCGACCAGGAAGCGGCCGTTCAGCGTGGCGAAGGCGTCCTGCTGCTTGAAGGGCAGCAGGTCGGAGCCGGTGTTGTAGTCGCTCATATATTTGCCGGAGAGGCTGAAGCCGACGCGCAGGTCGTCGCCGACGTTGCGGTCGAAGTTGACCGACAGCGAGCTCGACCATTCCGGCGCGAAGGACGCCGTGGCGCCCGGCAGCAGGGACAGCTGCGGGAAGTTGCCCGGGTTGGCCATGTCGGCGGCGGTGAAGTTGCCGTACTCGGCCTCGGTCCAGGTGACGCCGCCCTGGAAGGTCAGGCCCTCGACCGGCGAGAACCAGACGAAGTCGGCGTCGACGCCCCGCGACTTCAGCTCGGGGATCGACTCAACCACGAAGGAGGTGCCGAGGAAGGTGTTGAGCTGGAAGTCGTTGAAGATCTGGTCGAAGTAGGTGACGTTCAGCAGCAGGCTGCGGTCCAGCAGGGTCATCTTGGCGCCGAGTTCGTAGCTGTCGACGACCTCCGACGGGAAGAACAGCGAGGCGTTCGGGGTGATGCCGGTCTGAACCCGGTCGAGGTTGTAGCCGAAGCTCTTGTAGCCGCGCGCGTAGGAGGCATAGAGCATGGCTTCCGGCGAGATCCGGTACGAGCCCTTGATCGTGCCCGACAGTTCGCCGTCGCTTTCCTTCTCCGCGATGGTGCGGCCGTTGTAGAACGGGTTCGACCACGGCAGGCACAGGCGCCCGAGAATAAGCGGGGCATTGGCGGCCCCGATGGCGCCCGCGATGGCGGCCTGGTTGCCCAGACCGGCGGCGCAGGTGTTGGCGGCGGCGTCGTTGCCGTTGTCCTGCGTGCCGCGCAGGCTCTTGTCGTCGAGCGTGTAGCGCAGGCCGAGCGTGATATCGAACTGGTCGGTCACCGCGAAGGTGTTGTTGGTGAAGATGGCGAACGAGTCCGAGCGCTGGTCGTAGACGTCCTCGAGGGACTGTCCGGCCGGGAAGGCGGGTCCGGTCGGGGCCAGCGGGCTGGGCGGCGGCATGGCGCCGCCGGTGCCGAGGCAGCCCTGGATCTGGGCCGCGGTGGTGCCCGGCCGGGTGAAGCAGCCGATGATTCCCGGGCTGATGGGAATCGCCGGGTTGGCGGCGTTCAGGGCGGCGCTGAGCTGGAACGACAGCACGGGCGCGTAGTCGGCGCCGATGTAGAAGCTGTCGGTGCGGTTGATATCCTCGGTCGTCACGAACAGGCCGACCAGCCAGTCCAGACGGTCGGTCTGGCCGGCCAGACGGAATTCCTGGGTCAGGTTCTCGACGCTGAACCCGAAGTCGCCGTCTTCCAGGCGGTAGGCGATGTCAGCGCCGGTGAAGTCGGCGTCCTGACCGTTGATGAACTCCCAATTCCGCCACGAGGTGATCGAAGTCAGGGTCGAACCGCCGAACATCGACGGCATGTCGACGTTGGCCTCGACCGACCAGCCCATGTCCTCGACGTCCTGACCCGTCGAGCGGTTGGCGAAGGCCGTGCGCGAGAAGGGCAGAGGACCGAAGCCGGGGGCCGGCGGACGCTGGCCCGTGCCGACCGAGGTGCCGTCGATGAACGGATAGGTCGGGCCGGTGCGGATCTGGGTGCCGACGCAGCAGTATTCGTCCCGCGCCGAGTAGTCGGCGATGAAACGGACCGAGGTGTTGTCGTTGGGCAGCCACAGCAGCTGGCCGCGGACGGTGCCGAAGTCCTGGTTGTTGTCGTCGGTTTCCGGACGCGGGCCGTCACCGACATCGATGTCCATGAAGCCGTCGCGCAGACGGCGGCCGCCGTAGAGGCGGAAGGCCAGGGTGTCGCTGAGCGGGCCGGTGACCGAGCCCGAGACGGCCATGGCGCCGTAGTTGCCGACGGTGGCTTCGGCCTCGAAGCCCGGGGTGAACGACGGGGCCTCGGTGATGATGTTGATGACGCCGGCCGAGGTGTTCTTGCCGAACAGCGTGCCCTGCGGGCCCTTCAGGACCTCGATGCGCTGCAGTTCGCCGAGGTCGCCGAAGCCGACCGAGTGGCGCGAACGGTAGACGCCGTCGATGACCACGCCGCCCGCGCTGTCCAGGCCGGGGTTGTCGCCGAC
>JAAXIW010000278.1 GCA_012270135.1 Brevundimonas sp.
CGCGCCCAGCGTCCGGGCCACCGCGGCCTTCGACTGCCGCGGCCAGCTTTCGCCCTCGCCGCCGCGCCCACGGCTCTGGCGGCCAACGCCCGGGCCAAGCTGTCGCGCAAGGGCTGCGACTGGATCGTCGGCAACGAGGTCTCCGGGGCGGTGTTCGGGGAAGACTCGAATACGGTGACCCTGTTCACGCGCGGCGGCGAGGCCGAAAGCTGGCCGCGTCAGTCGAAGGCCGAGGTGGCCCGGAAGCTGGCCGCGCGGATCGCCGAATTTTTCGAAGTCTGAGAGACACCGTCGCATGACCATCCTCCGCGTCGAACGCCTGCCGCACGCCGAAGGCCTGCCCCTGCCCGCATACGAGACCTCCGGGTCGGCCGGGATGGACCTGCGCGCCGCGGTCTCGGACGATGCGCCGGTGACCCTGGCGCCCGGCGCCCGGGCGCTGGTGCCGACGGGGCTGAAGATCGCGCTGGAGCCGGGATTCGAGGCGCAGGTCCGGCCGCGCTCGGGCCTGGCGCTGAAGCACGGGATCACCTGCCTGAACTCGCCGGGCACGGTGGACAGCGATTATCGCGGGGAGGTCGGGGTCATCCTGATCAACCATGGGCAGGAGCCGTTCGTGATCCGGCGCGGCGAGCGCATCGCCCAGATGGTGATCGCCGGCTACGCCCAAGCGGTGATGACGGAGGTCGAGACCCTCGACGAGACGGCGCGCGGCGCCGGCGGTTTCGGCTCGACCGGACGTTAAGCGGAGCCATTCGGCGCAACCGGCGTTAACCCTGCTCACGGCCAAGCTGGGCCGGAGCAGACGGAGGTCGGCGTATGGAGTCCCTGTTCGATTCGATCGGCGCGTTTCTGGGCGGCCTGTTCGGCCTGGCCCAGGGCGGGTTCGACGGCGTCAACCAGGTCATGGGCCTGCTGATCGCGGTGATGGCGGCCCTGCTGATGCCGGCGTGGAGCCGGCTGTGGGCCTCGGCGCTCGGCGCCGCCCTTGTGCATGTGGCCATCGGCGTGATCCGCCCGATGCTGGACGGCGGCGCCTTCGCCCTGCCCGACCTGCTGTCGCTGGGCTTCTGGATGATGCTGGTGGCCCTGTTCCTCGGCTACGCCATCGTCATCGCCGTCTTCTTCCTGATCAAGTCGCTGGTGACGGGCGGCGGCCACGGCCGCCGGCGGCACGCGCACTGAGGACCCGAGAGGTCCTCAGTCCTGCCTGTTGGGCCGCGGTCGTCGGCCCTTCGGGACCTGACTGCTGCGCGCCGCCCTTCGGGTCCCGACCCGACGCGGCCTGGCGCTTCGCGCATGACCGCACTCAAGCAGCGCGCGACCGCGTCGCGAGCGGTAGCGCCCCAGGCAGGCTAGGCCTGCCGAAAACCAAGAACGTCCTGCATGTCGTAGAGGCCGGGCTTGCGGTTGCGCACCCAGGCGGCGGCGGCGACGGCGCCCTTGGCGAACAGCGAGCGGTCGATGGCCGAATGGCTGAGGGTCAGGGTCTCGTCGTCCGAGGCGAACAGCACGGTGTGATCGCCGACGATCCCGCCGGCCCGCAGCGAGGCGAAGCCGATCTTGCCCGTCTCGCGAGCCCCGCCGATGCCGTCGTACGGGGCGGTGCGGACGTCGGCGAGATCCTCGCCGCGGCCGCTGGCGGCGGCCTCGCCCAGCATCAGGGCGGTGCCTGAGGGGGCGTCGGCCTTGCGGCGGTGGTGGGTCTCCAGCACCTCGATGTCCCAATCGGCGGCGTCGAGCCGCTGGGCGGCGTGCTCGACCAGGCCGATCAGGATGTTGACGCCCAGGGAGAAGTTGCCGCTGCGGACGATGGCGACGGTCTCCGAGGCCTGCAGGATTTCGGCGTCCTGTTCGGGCGTCAGTCCGGTCGAGCCGATGACCAGGGCCGGGCCGCCGCGTTCGGCGCAGGCGCGGGCGAGTTCGACCGAGGCGTCCGGGGTGGAGAAGTCGATGACCACGTCGCACAGCGACAGGTCGGGCGTCTCGCCGCGATCGAAGCGGGCGGCGACGACCACGTCGTCCCGCGCGTCCAGGGCGGCCGATACGGCGCGGCCCATACGGCCCCGGGCGCCGGAGATGCCGGCATGGAAGATGGCGCTCAAATCAGACCCCTGAACAGATCGACGGCACTGTGAAGGCTTTCGCGCCGGTCGTCATCCTCGGGGCTCTTACTGGTTTGCTTCCGCGCCGAGGATGTCGGCCCAGAAGCGTTTGGCCTTGCCGGCGAAGGATGAGTTGCGCGGCGTCTGCATGTCGCCGAGCGAGGCGGCCAGTTCGTCCCGCGGCTCCTTCTGGCGGGCGGTCAGGTCGGTGGGGGTCTCGACGAACAGTTCGACCACCAGATCGCCGCGCTGGCGGCCGTTCAGGTGCGGCATGCCCTTGCCCTTGATGCGCACGGTCTTGCCGGTCTGGGCCCCGGCCGGGACGGTGACGGGGGCCTTGCAGCGGCCGTCGCAGGCCTCGGAGGTCAGGCAGGGGGCGTCGATCTCGCCGCCCAGGGCCGCCGTGGTCATCGGCACCGGCACGGTGACCAGCAGGTCGAGGTTGTCGCGCTCGAACAGTTCGTGGGGCGTGACCGAGATGAAGACGTAGAGGTCGCCGCGCGGGCCGCCGCGCTGGCCGGCGTCGCCCTCGCCCGACAGGCGGATGCGCGAGCCGTCGTCGACTCCGCCGGGGACCTTGAGCTGGAGCTTGCGGTTCTTGCGAACCTGGCCGTGGCCGTGGCAGGTCCCGCAGGGCTCGGCGATCATCTGACCGCCGCCGCCGCAGCGCGGGCAGGTGCGCTCGACCTGGAAGAAGCCGTTGGCGGTGCGGACGCGGCCGGCGCCCTGGCAGGTGGTGCAGGTGGTCGGCTGGGTGCCCTTCTTCGCCCCGGATCCGTCGCAGGTGTCGCAGGTGGCGGTGGTCGGCACGGCGATCTCGACCTCGGCGCCCTTGTAGGCCTGTTCGAGGCTGATCTCGAGGTCGTAGCGAAGGTCGGAGCCGCGGCGCGGTCCGTGCTGGCGGGCTCCGCCCCCGGCGCGGCCGCCGAAAACGTCGCCGAACGCGTCGCCGAAGACCTGGGAGAAGATGTCGTTGACGTCGGCGAAGCCGGCCCCGCCCTGTCCGAACGGATTGCCGCCGCCGTTGACGCCGGCGTGGCCGAAACGGTCGTAGGCGGCGCGTTTCTGATCGTCCGAGAGCACGCTGTAGGCCTCGGAAATCTCCTTGAAGCGGGCCATGGCGTCGTCGCAGCCGCCGTTGCGGTCCGGGTGATGCTGCATGGCCAGCTTGCGGTAGGCGGATTTCAGCCCCGCGGCGTCGATGGCCCGCTCGACGCCCAGAATCTCGTAATAGTCACGCGTCGCCATCTGGCGTTCGTCCTCTTACCCTGCCGCCGGCCGCGCCTCTTGTCGGGCGCCTGCCGCAACGGCTGACCGGGCTGACATGGGCGCCCGGCGCACTGATGCAAGTTTTATGAAACGGCCCCGCCCGTCGGGTGACAAGCGGGGCCTTAGCGGTTTTGCGGAGCGTGTGGCTTACGCGCTCTTCTTCTCGTCGTCGGCGTCGGCCCTGGCGTCGGCGTCCGGGGAGACTTCCTCGAACTCGGCGTCGACCACGCCGTCGTCGGCGGGGGCTTCGGCCGCGGCGCCGTCACCCGCGCCCTGTGAGGCCGCGTACATGGCCTCGCCCAGCTTCATCGAGGCCTGGGCCAGGGTGTTGGTCTTCTCGCGGATGGCGTCGGCGTCCGTGCCGTCCTTGGCCGCCTTGAGGTCGTCGAGGGCGGTCTGGATGGCCGTCTTCTCGGTTTCGCCGACCTTGTCGCCGTGGTCGGCGAGGGCCTTCTCGGTCGAGTGGATCAGGCTGTCGGCCGAATTCTGGGCCTCGACGAGATCCTTGCGGGTCTTGTCGGCCGCGGCGTTGGCCTCGGCATCCTTGACCATCTTCTCGATATCGTCGTCCGACAGGCCGCCGTTGGCCTGGATGCGAATCGACTGCTCCTTGTTGGTCGCCTTGTCCTTGGCGGTGACGTGGACGATGCCGTTGGCGTCGATGTCGAAGGCGACCTCGATCTGCGGCATGCCGCGCGGGGCCGGCGGAATGCCCATCAGGTCGAACTGGCCGAGGATCTTGTTGTCGGCCGCCATCGGACGCTCGCCCTGGAAGACCCGGATGGTCACGGCCGACTGGTTGACGACGGCGGTCGAGAAGGTCTGGCTCGGCGT
>JAAXIW010000200.1:0-2289 GCA_012270135.1 Brevundimonas sp.
CCCCCATGCCGGGCATGCCGGCCATGACAGGCCGCCGGCCGAGACTCCGGCCGCTGAGGATCCGCACGCCGGCCACGTCATGCCCGCCGAGCCCGCGGATCCCCACGCGGGACACGACATGTCGACCATAACGCCCGGGGCGGCCGATCCGCACGCGGGTCCCGACATGTCCCGCATGTCGCCGGTGCAGGCCGACCCCCATGCCGGGCACGATATGTCGGCCATGACCATGGGGCCGCCAGATATCCCGACCAGCGCCGACAATGCGGGCCGGCCTCCAGAGCCCCCTGTCCCGGCCGCCGCCCTGGGCGGTCCCGGCCACGCCGCCGATCTGATCTTCGGAGCCGAAGCAATGGCCGCCGCGCGCGCAACGCTCGTGCGCGAGAATGGCGACATCCGCACCACGGCGGTCATCATCGACCGGCTCGAAGCCGGTTTCGGCGACGAGGACGACACCTGGCTCTGGGACGTTCAGGGCTGGAGCGGCGGCGACATCAATCGCTTCTGGTGGAAATCCGAGGGTGAAGGCGAACTCGGCGGCAGTCTTGAGGAAGCCGAACTTCAGGCGCTCTACAGCCGCGCCGTGTCGCCGTTCTGGGACGTGCAGGCGGGCGTGCGTCAGGACTTCCGCCCCGATGGCGAGGACACGCCGCATCTGGTCTTCGGCGTTCAGGGACTGGCGCCCCACTGGTGGGAAGTCGACGCCGCCGCCTTCCTGTCGACCGAGGGCGACCTGACCGCCCGCGTCGAGGCCGAATACGATCAGCGGATCACCCAGCGCCTGATCCTCCAGCCGCGCCTGGAGATCGAACTTTCGGCCAGCGACATTCCCGAACTTGAGATCGGCTCGGGCCTGTCTTCGGTCGAGGCGGGTCTGCGCTTGCGTTACGAATTCCGCAAGGAGCTCGCCCCCTATGTCGGCGTCGAGTGGAGCCGGTCATTCGGAGACACCGCCGACTACATCGAGGCCCGGGGCGGCGAGATCGACGCCCCCCGACTCGTCCTTGGCCTCAAAGCCTGGTTCTAATCAACGGAGGAGACCCCATGATCCGCACCCTCGTCATCACCGCCGCCCTGGCGTTCGCCGGGGCCGCCGCCGCCCAGGACCCGCACGCCGGCCACACCATGCAGGCGCAGGCTGCAACGCCTCAGTCGGGCATCACCACCATTCCCGCCGACGGTGCGATGACCCATGGATCGCCCGATCGGTTCAGCGCGACCTTCCCACACCCGATGATCCTGAAGACGGTGACCCTCACCGCCGAGGGTCAGGCGCCGGTCGTCGTGACCGCGCCCGCCGCGCCCGCCGACGCCACGGTCACCGTCGCCCTGCCGCGTCTCGCGCCGAACACCTATACCGCCGCATGGACCGCCGAAGGCGCGGACGGCCACAAGATGTCCGGCTCCGTCCGCTTCATGGTGCACTAGGAGAACGACGATGGGAGTTTCCAACCTTTTCACCGCCGTCGGCGCGATCCTGGCGCTCAGCGCCGGCGCGGCGCTCGCCGCCGAAGGCTGCAAATGCTGCAAGGACATGGCCGCTGACGCCGAGATGTCGTGCAGTGACAAGATGGCTGCGCGGCAGGCCCCTGACTCGGCTCCGCCTGCCCCCACGCCGCCGGCGCCCGAGGCCAGCGAGCCTGCCGCCCCTGGGCGCCAATAGGCGATTTGTTCCGGAGCGCCCGACAGCGCCGTCACCCAAGGAACCGCCTGAAACCCCTAGCAGTCCGCCGGACTCAGAATCCGGTTCCGAAAGGCGTGTCGGTTCGAGCCCGACCGCCCGCACCATCCCGCTTGGCCCTTCGGGGTCAGACCGCCTTTCCGCCTTCCTTGACGAAGCCCTCCGGCGTCCGTTCCAGCAGGCCGAAGACCGTCTCCTTCGGCCGGCAAAGGGCCGCGCCCTTCGGCGTCGAGACGATCGGGCGGTTGACCAGGATCGGGTGCTCGACCATCGCCGCCAGGATGGCCTCGTCGCTGACGCCGGCGTCCAGCAGCCCCAGCTCCGCCGCCGGCGAGCCCCGCTCCCGTAGCGCCTCGCGCGGCGTGATCCCGGCCCGGGCGAACAGGTCGCGCAGCTGGTCCGCGCCCCAGCCGGCCTTCAGATATTCCACCACCTCGGGCCGGTAGCCGGCGGCCTCGACCATGGCCACCACGTTCCGCGAGGTGCCGCAGGCGGGGTTGTGGAACACGGTGACGGGGAATTCGGACATGGCGGGCTCCTTCAGGACGGCCGCTCACTTCGCGTTTCAGCGCCGTCGTTTCAAGTCCGGTTTCACGACGGGGCGCTTG
>JAAXIW010000200.1:2299-4184 GCA_012270135.1 Brevundimonas sp.
CGCGATGACCTCCCCCGCCGCCGCCGACGTCCCGGCGCCCCGCAAGGGCCCCGGCTTCCCCGAGTTCGTCGCCCTGATCGCCATGATGATGGCGCTCAACGCCCTCGCCATCGACGCCATGCTGCCGGCCCTGCCCGCCATCGGCGACGCCCTCGCGGTGGCCCATGAGAACAGCCGCCAGTGGGTCATCACCGCTTATCTGCTCGGCTTCGGCTCGGCCCAGATCGTCTACGGCCCGCTCGCCGACCGATTCGGCCGCAAGCCCATCCTGATGATCGGCCTGTCGCTCTATGTGCTGTTCAGCGTCCTCGCCGCCTTCGCCCCCAGTTTCGAACTGCTCATCGCCGCCCGCGTCGGCACGGGGCTCGGCGCCGCCTCCCTGCGCGTGCTGGCCGTCTCCATCGTGCGCGATCGCTACAGCGGCCGGACCATGGCCCGGGTCATGTCGCTCAGCTTCCTTGTCTTCCTCGGCGTGCCGATCATCGCCCCCACCCTGGGCCAGCTGGTCCTGACCGTCGCCCCGTGGCCGTGGATCTTCGGCGTCCTCGCCCTCGCCGGCGGCGCCTTCATGCTGTGGGCCGCCCTCCGCCTGCCCGAGACCCTGCACGCCGGGAACCGGATGCCGATCCGCGTCGGCCGCATCGCCGCCGCCTTCCGCGAGGCCGTCACCAACCGCCAGGCCATCGGCTACACCCTGGCGATGACCTGCATGACCGGGGCCCTGTTCGGCTTCATCAACTCCAGCCAGCAGATCTTCTTCGACGTCTTCGAGGCGCCGGGCCTGTTCACCACCGTCTTCGCCATGGTCGCCGGCGGCATCGCCGTGGCCTCCCTGCTCAACGCCCGCCTCGTCGAGACACTCGGCTCGCGGCTGATCTCGCACGCCGCCCTGCTCGGATTCATCGGCATGGCCGCCGTCCATTCCGCCGTGAACCTCGCCGGGCTCGAGACGATCTGGACCTTCGCCCTGCTGCAGGGGCTGACCATGTTCTGTTTCGGCCTGATCGTCGGCAATTTCGGTTCCATGGCCATGGAGCCGATGGGCCATATCGCCGGCACCGCCTCCTCGGCCCAGGGCTTCATCTCGACCACGACCGGTTCCAGCCTCGGCTTCCTGATCGGCCAGCAGTTCAACGGCACCGCCACGCCGATGGCCCTCGGCATGGCGACCATGGGCCTCGCCGCCCTCGGCTTCGTCCTGCTCGCCGAGCGCGGCCGGCTGTTCAGGGCGCGGCATATCGAGCCCCCGCCGCTCGCCACCTGACGCCGGGGGTTGATCTTTCCGGCCGTCCGGGGCGTTGTCCCGCCGACATTCGCACAAGGACGCCCCCGATGATCCGCACGCTCGGCCTCGTATCCGCCCTCGCCCTCGCCACCGCCCTGGGAGGCTGCGCCGCGATGAACATGCCGGGATCCGAAGGCGCGCCGCCGGTCGTCGCCGCCGTCCCGGTCGACTACGTCCGTGACGTCCATTCCTACGCCCGGCCCGAGATCGCCCGCGTCAACCACGTCTCGCTCGACCTGACCGCCGACTTCGAAGCCCGGACCCTGACCGGCTCGGCCGCCCTCGACATCACCGGCGTTCCGGGCGCCAACGAGATCATCCTCGACGTCCGCAACCTCGACATCCGCGACGTCCGTGACGCCGCCGGCGCCCCCCTTCAGTACGAGACCGGCGCCGACGATCCCATCCTCGGCCAGCCGCTGACCGTCCGCTTCCCGGCCCTCGCGCCGGGCGAGCGCCGCCGCATCGTCGTCCGCTACGCCACCCGCCCCGACGCCGCCGCCCTGCAGTGGCTGACCCCGGCCCAGACCGCGGGCGGCGAGAAGCCCTATCTGTTCAGCCAGGGCCAGGCGATCCTGACCCGCACCTGGATCCCGACCC
>JAAXIW010000046.1 GCA_012270135.1 Brevundimonas sp.
AGCTTGATCCCGTCGCGGCGCGGATTGCGCCGGCCGCGCCGCCGCCGACCGTCGACCGGCGGCAAGGGGTATGCGGCGAAGGGGTGAGCCCTTCGCCCCGACTGAACGCAGAAACGCCCGCCGGAGCGATCCGGCGGGCGTCTTCGCGTGAGTGGGCGGAGGTCGGCTTGCGACGCCTAACGGAACCTTATCGCTGCCAACGATGGCTCCGCTCGGAATTGCTATTCACAGACAGCCATCCGCCCTTCAGTGGCAGCATTATACAGGCGGCTTGAGGCTGCCCACGCGACGGTCTCGTCATCGACCGTCTCGCCGAATAGTGCGTTTCTAGCGGGGTCGAGGAAGATGGCCGAGACTCCCTGACCAATCCGGTACTCAAGCATAAGGTTGGGTGCGTTTCGGGTCGTCAGGTAAACGACGCCATCCTGACTATTCGCCACTCGTGTCTCGATGCCGTTTGTCGTCCAGACACCCCGTTCCACATCGGCGCATCTCTTGGGGATCGCAAAGCGAATGTCCCGAGGCCCAAAGGCGCACCAGTATGTCGCGTCCGAACAATCCTCAAGGCCGTCCGGCCCTCCCGCGAACCGCGCCTGCCTGTGAGCGAAATCCAGTTGAACAAAGCCGAATTCGAACACGCCCTCGAGGGCGTTACCCGCCCGAACCTCGTCCCCAACTCTGGGGCGAGAGGTCTCGGGCGCTGATGAGCAGGCGGCCAATGCAGCGACAAGAGCGACTATGCCCCTCAGCATTTCAGTTTGCTTTCTGCCCATGAACCGAAGGTTGGACCGTACATCGCCGAGAAATCCTTGGCTTTGTGACCTAGTAGAAGGAAGGGGTGCAACGATACGTTGTCGGTCGCTCTATGTCTGCTCCCTACCCATCGCGAATCCACTGATGACCGCTCGGGCCTGAGGACGCATGAAAACGCCCGCCGGAGCGATCCGGCGGGCGTTTCGATGGTTCGGTTGTCGCCCCGATCAGGCGGCGGCGCTGGCCGGCGCCGCGGACTCCGACGGGTCGCGCAGGACGTAGCCGCGGCCCCAGACGGTCTCGATGTAGTGTTTGCCGCCGGCGGCCGTGGCCAGCTTCTTGCGCAGCTTGCAGATGAAGACGTCGATGATCTTCAGCTCGGGCTCGTCCATGCCGCCGTACAGGTGGTTCAGGAACATTTCCTTGGTCAGGGTTGTACCCTTGCGGAGCGAGAGCAGCTCCAGCATCTGGTATTCCTTGCCCGTCAGGTGGACGCGGTGACCGTTCACCTCGACCGTCTTGCCGTCCAGGTTCACGGCGATCTCGCCGGTGTGGATGATGGCCTGGGCGTGGCCCTTGGAGCGGCGGACCACGGCGTGGGTGCGGGCGATCAGCTCGTCCTTGTGGAACGGCTTGGTCATGTAGTCGTCGGCGCCGCCGCCGAAGGTCTTGACCTTGGTCTCGATCTCCGAGGTGCCGGACAGGATCATCACCGGCGTATTGACCTTGCCGACGCGCAGCTGGCGCAGGACCTCGAGGCCGTTCATGTCGGGCAGGTTGAGGTCCAGCAGGATCAGGTCGTAGTCGTAGATCTTGCCGAGATCGATGCCTTCCTCGCCCAGGTCGGTCGTGTAGACGTTGAAGCCTTCCGACTTCAGCATAAGCTCGATGCTCTGCGCCGTCGCATGATCATCTTCGATTAGCAGGACGCGCATTGATGCCCCTCCAGGCAGAGCTTGACCGTAAAAATAACCGCCCCGTTTCGGGGTAACCTTGTTCGAACGTTAACCGCCGAAAAACTTAAGAAGGGTTAACGCCTGTCCCAAAACGAATCGTAGGCTGATTTGCGAATCGGCGTCGAGAGTCTGGAGTCAACCGGCCGAAATTTTTTAACCATTCGCCCGCGGGCCTCGCCGACACGACCGATTTCGACAGATCGTAGACATATATTCCTATCTCTGGCTGCGCACAGGGTGCGTGGCCCAGGCGATGGGAGACTGGGTGATGGAACGATATCGGACGCCGGTGCGCCGGGAGGACAGGGTGCGGGTGGGGCTGGCGCTGGAGCTGGTCGCCGCCTCGACCGGGGTGCCCAAGGAGACGATGGCGGAACGCAGGCGGCTGGAGGGGCGGGCCTGTCGGGCCCGCTGGCTGGCCATGTATCTGTCCTATGTGACGTTCGGCTGGCCGATGGACCGGGTGGCCCACGCCTTCGGGCTGAACCGGGCGACGGCGGCGGCGGCGTGCCGCTGGGCCGAGGACGGCCGGGACCGGCCGGCGCTGGACGACCTGCTGGACCGGCTCGAGCGCTGCGCGCGGGCGGTGCTCGAGGCGCCGAAATGCGAGCTGCCGGCATGACGGCCCCGGCGGGCCGGGTGCGGCGATTGCTGATGCGGCCGCACGCCTGGATCGAGGCCGACCCGGGCGGCGGCTATGCGGTGAGGATCGGGGCGGACCGGCGGGCGCGGGTGCAGATGGTCCTGGACGAAGCCGGCTTCCGCGCCCTGATCGCCGATCCGGGGCTGAAGGCGCGGGCGGGCGGCGGCTGGCGGGCCCTGAGGACGGACGAGCCGCCGCCGTCGCCGCAGCCGGGACGGCCGGGGCTGGTCGAGGGCCGGCGCGAGGTGATGCAGGCGGACGGGCGGATGCGGAGCCATGCGGTCAATCTGACCGGTTCGGCCGTCGCCTGGCTGTCGGGGCGATGCGATGCGGACGGACGGCCGTGGATCGAACGGGCCGAGCGGGCCGCGGCCGAGCGGCTGGGCGCGGAGGCCGAGATCGCCATGGCCGGGCCGTCCCTGACGATGCGCTGGGACGCCCTGCCCCGCTGCGGCGGAGGCTCGGCGGCGCGGGTCGAGCCCGGAGACCGCTCCATGGCGGCGGCGCGGCGCGTCGAGGCGGCGCTGGCCGCCTGCGGACCGGCGCGGCGGATGGTCGAACACATCTGCATCCACGCCTCGAGCCTGCAGGCCGCCGAACAGACGCTCGGCCTCCGCCGCCGGAACGGAAAGGCGCTGCTGAAACAGGGGCTTCGGGCCCTCGCCGCCCACTATCGCATCGGTTGAGCGACGGAACACCGGCATGCCCCACGTTACAGGCTCGTAACTTTGTATGGGTCCGGTTCGGCCTTACGGTCCGGACCGAAGGGAAGAGCCGTCGAACAGGCCGCCCGACGATTGGGGTTTGGTGTTGAAGTCATTTGCAATTTCCGTTCTGGCGGCGGTCCTCGCCGTCACCACGGCGCCCGCGCCCGTGGGCGCGCAGGACAATCTGGCCGGCTTCGTCGTGGCCCGGGTCTGCCTGCCCTACGCCAGCCGCGCCAAGACCTTCGAGGACGCCATGCGCGCCGCCCGCGACATGGAGTTCCGCCGCCCGGTGGGGGATCGGGCTCCGCTCGAGGAATGGGCCTCGGAGGTCGAGATGGTGTCGAAGGACGGCCGCTGGCGCTTGCGGCTCGAGGAAGGGACCGTCGAGGAGAACGGCGTCGAGGCCTATTCCGTGAGCTGCGGCGTCTCGTCGAACCTGGTCGGCAGCCGGACGCTGGTCCAGTTGGCGCGGCAGATGGTGGGAACCAGCCCCCTGTGGGCGCAGCAGCCGGAAACCCCGTGGCGCTGGGACAGGCGCACCACCCGGTCGCACGAATACGCGCTCCGCATCGACGTGACCCAGGCGCCGGGCGAGCGGCCGGTGCTGGCGGCGCGCGGCGTCTATTTCTGAGGACCGGGACCGGCGACGGCCAGGGCGGCCTCGCGGATGCGGCCGACCATCGCATTGAGCCCGTTGGCCCGCTGGCGGGTCAGCGCCGACGGCAGACCGAGCCGGTCGAGGGCGGCGCGGGCGTCGAAGGCGAGAATTTCGGCCGGGGAACGCCCTGAATAGAGGCGGAGCAGCAGGGCGATATTGCCCTTCGACAGGGCGCTGTCGCTGTCGGCCAGGAAATGCAGCCGATCGCCGTCGGCGCGGACCGCCAGCCAGACCTGGGCGGCGCAGCCCGGAACTTTGTTGGCCTCGGTGCGGTCGGCCTCCGGCAAGGGCTCAAGATCCTTGCCGAGTTCGATGACGTATTCGATCCGCCCCTCCCAGTCGCCGAGGAGGTCGAACTCCTCGACCAGTTCGGCGAGGACGGCGTCGATGGAGGTCGCGGGGCTCATCGGGGCCAGATAGGCCGCCGCGGCGTTAACGGCCTCGCCCACAAGCACCATGCCGTCG
>JAAXIW010000032.1 GCA_012270135.1 Brevundimonas sp.
GGCGAGGGTGGTGGTGAAACGGTCGGGATCGGCCCGGCGGACGCGTTCGCAGACCTCTTTGGCGAAGGCCTTGCACTGGTCCCATTCGACGCCGCTGCGGCCGTCGGCGAGGATGGGGACGACGACGTGCAGCCCCTTGCCGCCGGTGGTCTTGACGAAGGGGATCAGGCCGAGCCCCTCCAGTTCCTTCTTCATAGTCCGGGCGGCGGCGATGACGTCGTCGAAATCGAGGCCCTCGTCGGGGTCGAGGTCGAAGGTGATCTGGTCCGGGGTTTCCGGGTCGCCGGGTTTGCAGCCCCATGGATGCAGTTCCAGCCCGCCGGACTGGCCGATGGCGACGAGACCGCCGACGTCGACCACGCCGATATAGGGTTTGCGCTCCTTCACATCGATCAGCTTCAGCCGAGGGTTGGAGCCGGGCATGGCGTGGCGCTGGAAGAATTTCTGGCCGCCGATCCCGTCCGGCGCCCGAATGATCGAGACGGGCCGGTCGGCGACATGCGGCAGGATGCGTTCGGCGGCCCTCTCGTAGTAGCGGACCAGCTCGGCCTTGGTGATCGCGGGCCGGCCGTCGGCGGCGGGCCACAGCACCATGTCCGGATTGGAGATGGTCACGCCGGCGACGACCAGCGTGCCCTTGCGCCGTTTTTCGCCGGTGAAGGTGAGGCCGGGCAGATCGGCGGGTGCGCCCTGCTCCTTCGAGAGCTTTGTGGGCGACTGCGGACGGTCGGTGACCTCGGCGGCGGCCTTGTCGTCGCGCAGGCCCTTGAAGGCCGCGTGGCGCAGCGATCCGCTGTCCGTGTAGCCGCCGTGCTCGACCTCGGCGACCAGCACGGGCTCGACCCAGTGGATGTCGCGGCCGCCGCGCGGGACGCCCTTGCCCTTGAACGGGTTGTCGTCGGAGGCCGCCGCCTTGAGCGCGGGCATGAGGGTCTTGAGCAGGGGCCGGGAATAGCCCGTCCCGACCCGGCCAAGGGGGCGCAGGCCGCCCTTCTCCTTCACTCCCACGATCAGGGAGCGGAAACGGGACCCGCCCTCGGAGACCCAGCCGCCGATGACCACCTCGTCGCGGCCCCGGCATTTGGACTTCAGCCAGGCGCCGGATCGGCCGTCCCGGTATGGCGCGTCCAGCTTCTTGGAGATGACGCCTTCGAGATCCATTCGGCAGGCGCTCTCGAGGATGGCCTGGCCGGTGGTGGCGAAATGGTCGACGTAGCGGATGCGGTGGCGGGCGGCCTTGGGGATGCGGTCGATATACGCCTGCAGCCGCGCCTTGCGGTGCGACAGGGGCAGCTTGCGCAGATCTTCGGGCCCTTCGAACAGCAGGTCGAAGGCGAAATAGACCAGACCGCCCGTGTCGCCCTCCGAGATGGCCGTCTGCAGGGCCGAAAAGTCGGGCATGTGATCGCCGTCGAGGGCGCAGAGCTCGCCGTCGACCACGGCGTCGGGCCAGTCCGCGGCCTCGGCGGCCAGTTCGGGAAATTTGTCGGACCAGTCGTGGCCCCTGCGGGTCCGCACCGTGGCCTTGCCGCCGCCGGAGGCGATCTGGAGGCGGTAGCCGTCGAACTTGATCTCATGCGCCCAACCCGCGCCGTGCGGCGGATAGTCGGCGATCTTGCACAACTGGATCGGCACGAAGGCGTGCGGTTTCGCGGCCCTGGAGGCGACCGCGGCGCGGGCCTTCGGCTTCGGCGGCGCCTTCCGGTCCGTCTTCCTCGAGGCGCGCCACTGCGTCTGGCCTTCGGCAATCTCGGCAAGGCTGCGGCCGGTCGTGACCGAGGCGTCGATCTCCATATTGGCGTCGCCCTCGCCGGGGACGGCGTGCTCGTCCTTCTCCTTGATGAGCAGCCAGTTGTTGCGTTTGGAGGGCTTGCCGCGATCGGTCTTCATGCGGATCAGGGCCCATTTGCCCTGCAGCCGCTCGCCATGGACGATCATCTTGACGCTGCCCTTCCTGAAGGCGGCCTCGATGTCGTCCTCCTGGGGCTCCCAGGTTCCGCGGTCCCACATCTGCACCGTGCCGGCGCCGTAGTTGCCGGCCGGGATGGTCCCCTCGAAGGTCCCGTAGTCGAGCGGATGGTCCTCGACCTCGACCGCCAGCCGTTTGACCGAGGGGTCGCGCGACGGCGCCTTGGTGACCGCCCAGGACTTGAGCACCCCGTCCAGTTCGATGCGGAAGTCGTAGTGCAGCCGCGTCGCCGCGTGGCGCTGGATCAGATAGGTCAGGCCGGTCTTGCGGGCCCTGCCCTTGCGCCCCTTCGGCTCGGGCGTATCGCCGAATTTGCGCTTCCTGTTGTAGGTTTCCAGCTCGCCGCGCACCCGCGTCTCCGTCGCTCACCACCGGTGGGGAACGCGCGCGATGGCGGTTGGCTCACTCGATGACTTCGCGCATGCGGGCGATCATGGCGGCTGGGTCGCCGGTCGAGATACCGGACGATCGGGACAGCCAGTCTTCCAACCGGACGTTGATGCTCCGGCAGGGCGCGACGTCGATGGCCCGGGCGACGCACAGGGTCTGGAAGACCACGGCGTCCACCGCTCCGCACGACGCACCGTCGCGCCATCCGAATTCGCTCAGGCAGCCGCGGCCGTTCTCCCAGTAGTGGCGGCTGCCCGCCTCACGCCCGTTCCGCCAGTAGTAGGCCGAGCCGGCCTCCAGCCCATTGTCCCAGAAATAGGCCGAGCCGGGCGAGTCAGCGAAGATCAACCCGTAGAACGAGCCCGTTCGCGCGCCATGTTCAAGAAAGTAGGCGGACGGAAATGTCGAGCCATACTCAAACTGGTAGCGGGACATCGGGCCGGCCCCGTGATCCCATTCATACTGACCCCAGCGGGCCTCTCCCGGCTGCTGCGGCGAAGCGGCGACAAGGGCCAGAACGGCGAATGCGACAGGGGCGAACATACGGGCTCCGTCGGGCGAGGAACCCGCCGAGGCTGGCCTCGGTGAGGGCGCCGGTCAACTGATGCGGCCTGACCGGCTACTCCGGTTGAGGCTCGCCGCCCGTCTTCTCGGCCCGGGCGGCGGCGCGCTTCTCGGCCTTCGCGGCGGCTTTCTCGGCGGCTTTCTTCGCTTCGGCGCGTTCGCGCTCCATCCGTTCGAAGCTGTAGTTGGGCTTGCGGGCCATCAGCGTGGTCCTTTCCGGCGCCGGGCGCCTGACGCCGGGGAGCGGCGCGCTGGGTGGACCCAGGGTGGGGCGCCCCGGGCTTTGCAACAACCGTCAATCGACGGCGACGATCTCGACGGACTGACCGGCCACCGTCGCCTCGTCGCCGACGCGCTTGCCGATCAGGGCGACGGCGAGGGGCGAGACATGGCTGACCGAGCCGGCGTTCGGATCGGCCTCGTCCTCGCCGGTGATGCGCCAGGTCTGGCTGCGGCCGTCCTCGCGCTCGATCGTGACCGAGCCGCCGAAGCGGACGCGGCCGTCCGAGGACGTCTCGACCAGCTGGGCGGAGGCGCGGCGGGCGGACCAGTAGCGCAGATCGCGGGTGGCGCGGGCCATGGCCGTGCGGTCGGCCTCGATCGATCCCTTCGCCTGGGCGGCGTTGTAGGCCGCGCGGGCGTCGGCGAGGGCGACCTCGATCTTCGCCAGCCCCTCGAGGGTGACGAGGGTGGGGTGCGGCGAGAGCGGACGATCGGGAAGGTCGGCGGCCGTGGCCTCCAGGTCTTCCTCGCGGGTGAAGGCGACGCTCATGGGACGGAAGCGTATGCAGGGCGCGGACGTTCCGGTCTACAACGGGCCGATGAGTTCTCCAGACAAGACCGTGCATGTGATCGGGGCCGGACCGGCGGGCCTGATGGCGGCCGCGCGGCTGGCGCGGGCCGGCCTCGCGGTGGTCGTGCACGAGGCGATGCCGTCCGCAGCGCGCAAATTCCTGATGGCCGGGCGCGGCGGGCTGAACCTGACCCATTCCGAGCCGCTGGAGGGTTTCATCGGTCGCTATGGGAAGGCGGCGGGGACGGTGGCCGGCGGGCTGGAGCGGTTCTCGCCGACGCATCTGATCGGCTGGGCCGAGGGGCTGGGGCAACCGGTGTTCACGGGCTCGTCGGGACGGGTGTTTCCACGCGCCATGAAGGCGTCGCCGCTGCTGCGGGCATGGCTCGGGCGGCTGGCGGAACTGGGCGGCGAGGTGCGGCCGCGGTCGCGCTGGTCCGGCCGC
>JAAXIW010000103.1 GCA_012270135.1 Brevundimonas sp.
GCCCATGCGGCCGGGGCGGTGGCGCTGCTGCAGGATTTCGAACTGCTCAAGATCGTTATCCGGGCCTGGATCGGGGTGTGGCTGGAGAAGGTCGACGCCGGGCGGATCGTCCCCGACGCGGTCGACCACCTGCTGTGCCACTACTCCGCGCGGTCGCTGCGCGAGGAGATCGTGGGACTGCTGGAGAACACCGCCGCCATGATCCCTGAGGAAAGGTGGTTCACCACCCTGCCCGAGACGGGCAACATCGGCTCGGCGTCGATCTGGGTCATGCTGGAGGCCTTCATGAAGAGCGGACGGCCGAAGCGGGGCGACCGGGTTCTTCTGATCGTGCCCGAGAGCGGGCGGGCGATGATCGGCTTCATGATGCTGGAGGTAGTGTGATGGCCCACGAAGCTGTGGCCGACACCCTGCGCAAGCTGGCCGTGGTGTTCGCAGACTTCGAGCAGCGGCTGGAGGCGACGCCCCTGATCCGCAAGCTGACGCGGGGGCGGTTCGAGCTGGCCGACTATCACGCCTTCCTGATCAACCTGCGCCAGCAGGTGAAGGACGGGGCGCTGTGGATGAGCCGGGCGGCGTCTAACATCGGCGAGGATCACCTCGAACTGCGCTCGACGCTGATGAGGCACGCGGTGACGGAGCACCGGGATTTCCGGCTGCTTGAGCAGGATTTCGTCGCCTCGGGCGGCAACATCGCGGACATCCTGTCGGCGCGGAAGAACGTCGGCTCGGAGGCGCTGTCGGCGTGGATGTTCCACGAGGCGTCGAAGCCGAATCCGTTCGGCCTGCTGGGGGCCATGTGGATCATCGAGGGGCTGGGCTCGATCAAGGCGAAGCCGTGGGGCCTGAAGGTGCAGGAACGGCTGGGCCTGCCCGACGAAGCCCTTCGCTTCCTGCTCTATCATGGCGACAACGACGTCGAGCACATGGAGGAGTTCCGCGACATGCTGGCCATGGTCCTGCCCGAGGAAGCCGTGGCCGAGCGGATCGTGACCACCGCGAAGGTGACGGCGCGGCTGTATGCGCTGCAGATCGAGGAAATCGCCGCGTGACGACCGCCCACGATCCGTTCGTCGGCATGGCTCACGATCCGCGCGATCCGGACCCGTGGCTGGCGCTGTATCTGGACCAGAGCCTGCCGATAGACCCCGAGGCCAAGCGCTGCCTGCTGGTCGGGGCGCGGTCCTGGTCGCGGCGCTGGCTGTTCCCGGTCAGCCGGCCGCTGGTGATCCTGTTCTTCTGCGTGGTGAAGGTGCTGCGGGCCATCTCGCCCCGCTTTCCCAATCTGAATGGCCTGCTGCACAAGACCATCCACTGGGGCCTGCGGACCTTCGGCACGCCGGAGACCAACACCTTGATCCTGCGCCACTTTCATGTCGGCACCGAACTTCTGGCCTTCATGCGGGTCAACGCCGGGGCGGCAGACCTGTCGAGCCATCCGCTCAGACCGACGCGGCTGAAGGACATCGAGGATAATCTGTTCCTCCAGCACGACCTGAACGTCTTCAACTTCATCATCGAGCTGAACCAGCGGCTGCGCGCCGAGGGCCGGGAGATCATGCCGGCGGAGACGCTGGATTTCTCGATGATCTCCGATGAGTTTCCGGCCTTCGAGGATTTTCCGCGTGGACCGCTGAACCGGATCGATGTGCAGACGGCGGTGGAGTTCTACACCCCGCTGTACGCCCTGATGCTGCCCCGGCGCGACTTCGTACGGGCGGCCCATTCGCTGCAGCTCGACGAGACGGTGGCCATCTACATCGCCCGTATCCTGGGCACGGACTACCACCTGAACTTCATCAAGAACGGCCATCCGATGGTGGCGCTGTCGACGCTTCAGGCGGGCTACCGGCTGATGATGCACGGCCTGGACTGCGAGGCGCTGCACGGCTGGCTGCGGACCATGAAGGCGCGGCAGGCGGCGGGCCTGCCTGTTGACCCGAAGGCGAATTGAGCGGAGCCGTTGTTTTTGTCGGGCGTTGACGCCCGGCGGCGGACAGGCCGCGACAGGGGCTCGCACGCGTGACACTACAGCAAGGGCTGGCCTTCGGGCTGGTGGGACTGACCATCGCCGCCTTCGTCTGGGGGCGGTTCCGCTATGATCTGGTAGCGCTCGCGGCCCTGGTCGCGGGGCTTGTGCTTGGGGTCATCCCGGCCGAGGCGGCCTTCGACGGGTTCCGCAACGACATCACCATCATCATCGCCGCCGCCCTGGTAGTGTCCGCGGCCTTCTCCCGCTCCGGCATCGTCGAGTGGCTGCTGGGGCGGGTGATCCCCCGGCTGGAGACCGAGCGAAGCCAGGTGCCGGCGCTGACGGTGGTCGTGACGCTGCTTTCGATGGTCACCAAGAACGTCGGCGCCCTGGCGATCATGTTGCCTGTGGCGCTGAGAGTGTGCCGCAAGACCGGCACGCCGCCCTCGCGACTTCTGATGCCGATGGCTTTCGGCGCCATGGCGGGCGGGATGGTGACTTTGGTCGGCACATCTCCGAACATCATCGTGGCGGGCGTGCGCGAGGAACTCATCGGCCGGCCGTTCCAGATGTTCGACTATGCGCCGGTCGGACTGGCGTTGACGGCAGGCATCCTGCTCTTCCTCGCCTTCGGTTACAGGCTGCTGCCCAAGGACCGGAGGGGCGCGGCCAGCATGTCCGCTGCGCTGGCGGCCAACGCCTACAGCACCGACGCCCGGGCGCCGGAAGACTGGCCGCTGGAGAAGATGACGGTCAGCGCCCTGGCCGAACTGGGCGGCGGGGAGGTCCATATTCTGACCGTTGTCCGCGACGGCAAGCGGATGCCGCGGCCCCGCGGCCACGTGGTGGGCCGACGCAGCGATCTGAGCGGCATCGAGGGAACGGCCGAGGCGCTGGCGGAGTTCGTATCCCGCACCAAATTGATCCTCGCGGGCGAGCGACGCGTCATCGCTACGGACGAGCCGGGCGAGGACATCGGCGTGGTCGAGGCGGTGGTCGGCGCCAATTCGCCCTTGCAGGACGGGACCATCGCCTCGTCCAATCTGCATGGCACCTATGGAGTCAATCTGCTCGGCGTCTCGCGCAGCGGATTTCAGGTCACCCAGAGGCTGCGCAACGCCCGGCTGCGGCAGGGCGACATCATCCTGTTGCAGGGAGCGGAAAGCCGTCTGCCCGAAGCTCTGGGAGAGCTCGACCTGTTGCCGCTCGCCGAGCGACAGGTAGGGCTGGGCGGGGCGCGCAAGCGGTTCATGCCGGCCCTGACCCTGGCGACGGCGATGGTGCTGGTCGGCTTCCAGCGCGTGCCGGTTGCCGCCGCCTTCTTCGGCGCGGCGGTGGTCATCGTCATGCTGGGGGGGCTGAAGATGCGCGAGGCCTATCAGGCGCTGGACGGGCCCCTGCTGGTGTTGATCGCCGCCTTGATCCCGGTGTCCGCCGCGATCCAGCAGACCGGCGGCGCCGATCTGATCGCTACGGCGCTGAGCGGCCTCTTCGGAGGGATGCCAGGGCTGGCTGCGGTGGCGGCTCTGATGTTCGCGGCCATGGCCGTGACGCCGTTTCTGAACAACGCCGCGACGGTGCTCATCCTGGCTCCGATCGGCGCGACGCTGGCGACCCAGCTCGGCTATCGGCCCGACGCCTTCCTTATGGCGGTGGCGGTCGGGGCGGCGTGCGACTTCCTGACCCCCATCGGACACCAGTGCAACACCTTGGTGATGCAGCCCGCAGGCTACAAGTTCGCGGACTATTCACGGCTCGGCGCGCCACTGAGCTTGCTGGTGCTGATGGCCGGGCCGTCGCTGATCCTGCTGTTCTGGCCGTTGTAGGTCCGTCACGGCGATGTCCGAAAACCGCGAGCGTTTATCCGGCGTCCGGCCTATCCTGCGGCCATGGAAATCGTCACCGAGCTCGACCAGGAGGCCTGCTACCGCGCGGTGCTGACCCGCGATGCGCGGTTCGACGGGCGGTTCTTCGGCTGCGTCAAGACCACGGGGATCTACTGTCGCCCCGTCTGCCCGGCGCGGACGCCGAAGCGGGAGAATATGTTCTTCGTGGTCTCGGCCGCGGCGGCCGAGGAGGCGGGTTTCCGCGCCTGCCTGCGCTGCCGGCCCGAGACGGCGCCGGACATGGGGGCGTGGCGCGGCACCTCCAACACCGTCAGCCGGGCTCTGGCCCTGAT
>JAAXIW010000231.1 GCA_012270135.1 Brevundimonas sp.
TCGCGGGGCTGCGGGCCGAGCGGGCGGCGGGCGAGGCGGACGCCTCGGTGCGGGAAGAGTGGAGCGGCGCCGCCCTCTAGAGGCGGCGGAAGACCGGGGCGTGGAAGCCGTCGGCGCGGTAACGAGCGTCGGCCTCGGCGAAGGACTCGATGACCACGGCGCCGTGGTGGCCGGTGGCGTGGATGACCCGGTCGGCGTCGAGCATGAAGGCGGAATGACCGGTCCAGCTGTGATCGCCCGACCGGGCCAGCCAGACGACGACGTCGCCGCGGCGGGCGTCGGCGCGGTCGACGGCATCGCCGAGCTCTGCCTGCTGGTCGGCGTGGCGGGGGCCGGCGAGACCGCAGGCGTAGAGCGCCTGCTGGATCAGGCCGGAACAGTCGGTGGCGGCCGAGGAACGAGCCCCGAGGCTGTGCGGGACGCCGAGCAGGCGTTCGGCCACGGCGACCGGGTCGCTCTCGAAGGCGCCGATGGGGGCCAGGTCGTCGGCCGAGATGTCGACGGTCTCGATGACCAGGGCGTTGAGCGGGAGGCCCGCGGCGACGGCGGCGACGCGATGGGTCGGCAGCCGGGCGCCGGACCGCAGGGCCGAGGCGGCGATCCAGCCGACGAGGCCGTCGCGCCGGGCGCGGCCCCACAGGCGGTCGCCCTGCCGGTCGAGGACGTCGAATGCCTCGCCGTAGATGATCTGGTCGATGCGCTCGGAGGCCGGGTCGGCGTCGGCGTGAATGTCGGCGAAGGGGACGGCGGCCTGCATCGGCTGGACCGGGCGGTAGGCGTCGGCGCGCACGAGGCCTTCCAGCGCCTGCTCGGCCAGGTCGGGCCGCGCGAGCGTGGTGCGGGGGTCAAGCGTGGTGGCGTCTGGAGTCAATCAGGCTCGTCCGGTTGAGCCGGCATCATGGTCCGATAAGCCGAAAGGCCCGGTAACGACCGGCGGCTTTCTCGTGGCGCCCCGGTCAGGCGGGGGAAGCGCCGGGCGCGCATGTCGAGACCGGCGCGCCACCCTTGCGCCTCGCCGCCCTCGGGCCGGCCGGGCTGGGCGCGGGGGTTCCAGGCGAAGATGTCCATATGCGCCCAGGCCCCGGTCGTCGGCGCGAATTTCTGCAGGAACAGGGCGGCGGTGACCGAGCCGGCCTGGGCCCAGGCGGCGGAATCGTTGCGGACGTCGGCGATCTCGCTGTCCAGCGCGGCGCGGTAGGCGGGCCACAGCGGCATCGGCCACAGCGGATCGGTGACGGCGCGGGAGGCCTCGAGCAGATCGGCGACGAGAGCTTCGTCCTCGGAGTAAAGCGGCGGGAGTTCGGGGCCGAGGGCGATGCGGGCGGCCCCGGTCAGGGTGGCGAAGTCGAGGGTCAGATCCGGAGAATGCTCGCCCGCCCGGGTCAGGATGTCGGCGAGGATCAACCGGCCTTCGGCGTCGGTGTTGCCGATCTCGATGGTCAGCCCCTTGCGGCTGGACAGGATGTCGCCGGGCCGGAAGGCGTCGGCGGAAATGGCGTTCTCGACCGCCGCGACCAGCACCACCAGCCGGACCGGCAGACCGGCCTGCATGACCAACCGGCCGAGCGCGAGGGCGTGGGCCGAGCCGCCCATGTCCTTCTTCATGTTGCGCATGCCGGCGGCGCCCTTGATGTCGAGGCCGCCGGTATCGAAGACCACGCCCTTGCCGACGAGCGCGACGAGGGGCAGGTCGGTCCGGGCGAGGTTCCAGCCGATCTCGATGACCCGGGGCGCCCGGTGCAGGGCGGCGGCGCGACCGACGGCGTGGACGGCGGGGTAGTTGTCTTCGAGCAGGGCGTCGCCGGTGGTGACGGTCACGGTCGCGTCCGAGGCCTCGGCGATCTCGCGAGCGATGGTCTCGATCTGCAGCGGCCCCATGTCGGCGGCGGGCGTGTCGACCATCTCGCGGGCCAGGGCGCAAGCAGCGGCGATGCGCAGGAGGGCGGCGGCGGCGACGCCGGCGTCGACGGCGAGGCGAGCCGGGCCTGCGGGACGCGCCTTGTAGCGGTCGAACCGGTAGGCCCCGAGGGCGAAGGCGAGGGCTGCCGGCGCGGCCTGATGATCCTCGACTCCCTCCAGCCGCCACAGGCCTTCTGGCAGTTTCGCCGAGAGGGCCCGGACGCTCATCGGATCGAAAGCCTCTCCGGCGCCGAACAGGGCGCCGGAGAGGCCGTCGTCGGAACAGGGCAGGAGCAGAAGCTGTCCGGCCTTGCCGGTGAAGTCGTTGGACCGGGCCCAGGCGCCCCAGACGCCCTCGAAGGGCTCATCCTTGCGCACGATGCGAACCGGCAGGGCCCCCTCGGCGTCGGAGGTCAGAAGGTCGGGGTGGAGGGCGGACATCGAGGGGACCTTTCCGGCCGATCTTAACCAAGGATTGACGCGAAGGGCCGAGTTTGGAGCCCGAACCCTCCGGAGCGCCCTCCATGTCGCGCACGACCGCCCGTATCGCAACCATCGCCCTGATCGCCGCGCCGCTGCTGGCCTTCGGCTCGCCCGCGCTCGCGCAGCAGGCGGAAGCGCCCACCCAGGCCGCCACCCCGCGCGCGCCGGCCAGCGCAGAGGCGCGGGCGGCCTACGACCGGGCCGATCCGCTGAGCCGGTCGGTATTCTGGACCGAACAGGCCGAGCTCAATCCGATGGACACCGTCGCCGGGGTCAAGGCGGCGCAGGCGATGCGCGAACTGGGCCGTTACGAGGAAGCCGCCGACATGGCCCAGCGGGTGCTGCTGGTGCAGCCGGACAATGTCGAGGCTATGCTTGAGGTCGGCCGGAGCCACATCGCGCGCGGGCACGCCTTCTACGGCGTCGCTGCGCTGGAGAAGGCCCGGGACGCCAACCCGCGCGACTGGCGGTCCTGGTCCCTGCTAGGAACGGCCTATGAGCAGGTGCGCCGCTCGCAGGACGCGCAGGCGGCCTGGGCTCAGGCGTTGGTAATCTCGCCCGACAATCCCAACGTGCTGACCAATATGGCGATCTCGGCGATGACCCGGGGCGACACCGCCGCCGCCGAGCCGCTGCTGCGCCGCGCCGCCGCCCAGCCGGGGGCTTCGCTGAAGGTGCGGCTCAACCTGGCCATGGCCCTGGGTCTGAACGGCAAGATGGATGAGGCGGAGCAGATGATGCGCCGCGACCTGCCGCCGGACGCGGCCGACCGCAATCTGGCCTGGCTGCGGGCCCGGTCCGGATCGGCCCCCGCGGATCAGGCGCGGACCTGGGGTTCGCTGCGGGGCGGCTGATCGCCGGCCTTCCCGAGGGAGCCCCCCTCGCCTATCTTCAGACCATGATCGACGAGCTCTACAGCGCGCGCATCCTCAAGCTGGCGGCCAATCTGCCGCACAGCGGACGGCTGGCCGCGCCGCAGGGCACCGGCGAGCGGGCAGCCAAGCTATGCGGCTCCAGAGCGGTTGTGGACGTGGTTCTCGACGACGCCGGTCGGATCGACGGGTTCGCCCAGGATGTGAAGGCGTGCGCCCTCGGACAGGCGGCCGCGGGCGTGCTCGGCGAAAGCGTCATCGGCGCCTCGGTCGAGGAGATCGCGCAAGCGCGCGACGCCATGACCGCCATGCTCAAGTCCGGCGGCGCTGGTCCCGAGGGCCGGTTCGAGGGGCTGCGCGCCCTGAAGCTGGTCGCCGACTATCCGGCGCGGCACGCCTCGACCATGGTCGCGATCGAGGCGACGCTGGACGCCGTGAAGCAGGCGCTCGCCCGCAAGACTCCGGATACACGAACTAGCCTCGCCGGCGCGGCCTGAAGCCCCGTTGCCCCGAAGCCTGCCTCGGGGGATAAGCGCGGCGACATGGCACCCGGCGGTAATCTCTACGAACGCGGCGTCCGGCTGGCCCATCGCGGCTACAAGCTGACGCTGTCTCCCCTGATCGGGCAGCAGTGCCGGTTTCTGCCGACCTGCTCCGACTATGGCCGGGACGCGCTGATCCAGCACGGACCGGTCAAGGGCGGATGGCTCACCGTCCGGCGCCTCTGCAAATGCCACCCCTTCGGCAAATCGGGCTATGACCCGGTTCCGCCCGCAAAGACTGAACGATGATCGAACTGAACTTCCCCGACGGCGCCAGCCGCGAATATCCCGAAGGCGCCACGGGCCGAGACGTCGCCGCCTCCATCTCGCCCTCGCTGGCCAAGCGCGCGGCCCTGGTCGAGATCAACGGCCAGCAATGGGATCTGGACCGTCCGCTGGAGAGCGGGGGGGCCTTCCGCCTGATCATGCGCGACGACCCGGACGCGCTGGAGACCATCCGCCACGACGCGGCCCATGTACTGGCCCAGGCGGTGCAGGAGCTGTTCCCGGGCACCCAGGTGACCATCGGCCCGGCCATCGAGGACGGATTCTATTACGATTTCGCCCGGGACGAGCCGTTCTCGACGGACGACTTCGCCGCCATCGAGAAGCGGATGGCCGAGATCGTCGACCGCGACGAGAAGCTGGTCCGGCAGGTCTGGGACCGCGACGAGGCGATCAAGCTGTTCGAGTCCAAGGGCGAAGCCTTCAAGGCCGAGCTGATCCGCGACCTGCCGGCCGACGAGACGATCACGACCTACGCCACGGGTGACTGGATCGACCTGTGCCGGGGGCCGCATTTCCCTTCGACCAAGTTCGTGGGCAAGGCCTTCAAGCTGACCAAGCTGGCGGGGGCCTATTGGCGCGGCGACCACCGCAATCCGCAGCTGCAGCGCATCTACGCCACGGCCTGGGCCTCGCAGGCGGACCTGGACGCCCATCTGCAGCGCCTCGAGGAGGCCGAAAAGCGCGACCACCGCAGGATCGGCCGCGCCATGGAGCTCTTCCACATGCAGGAAGAGGGTCGGGGCATGGTCTTCTGGCATCCGAAGGGCTGGATGCTGTGGCAGGTCATCGAGGCCTATATGCGCCGCCGCCTCGAGGCCGCCGGCTATGTCGAGGTGAAGACGCCGCAGGTGCTGGACCGGAAATTCTGGGAGGCCTCGGGCCACTGGGAGAAATACCGGCCCAATATGTTCGTCTGCGAGACGGTCGAGGGCGAGGAACTGTCGCTCAAGCCGATGAACTGCCCCGGCCACGTGCAGATCTTCGACCAGGGCCAGCGGTCGTACCGCGAGCTGCCGCTGCGCATGGCCGAGTTCGGGGCCTGCCACCGCTATGAGCCGTCGGGCAGCCTGCACGGGCTGATGCGGGTGCGCGGCTTCACCCAGGATGACGCCCACATCTTCTGCCGCGAGGACCAGATCGTCGAGGAGACGGCCAGCTTCATCGCCCTGGCGCGGTCGGTCCACGCCGACCTCGGCATGGAAACCGCCTACATCAGCCTGGGCACGCGGCCGGAGATCCGGGCCGGGTCGGACGAATTCTGGGACAAGGCCGAGGCGCTGATGGCCGAGGCGGCCCGCGCGGCCGGAGCCGAGCCGGTGGTCACCGAGGGCGACGGGGCCTTCTACGCGCCCAAGCTCGACTTCGTGGTCAAGGACGCCATCGGCCGCGAATGGACGTGCGGCACGATCCAGCTGGACTACGTCCTGCCCGAGCGGCTGGGCGCGGAGTACATCGGCGAGGACGGGCAGAAGCACCGTCCGGTGATGCTGCACCGGGCCATCCTCGGCTCGTTCGAGCGATTCATCGGCATCATGATCGAGAACTACGCCGGGGCCTTCCCGCTGTGGCTGGCGCCGACCCAGGCGGTGGTGGCGACCATCGTCTCGGAAGCCGACGGCTACGCCCGCGAGGTGGTGGCGAGGTTCAAGGCCGCCGGCCTGCGCACCGAGATCGACCTGCGCAACGAGAAGGTCGGCTACAAGGTGCGCGAACACTCGGTCGGCAAGGTCCCGGTCATCGCCGTGGTCGGCAAGAACGAGGCCGCCGAAGGCAAGGTGGCGCTGCGCCGCCTGGGTTCTCAGGCGCAGGAGGTGGTGTCGGTCGAGGAAGCCATCCGCATCCTGACCGAAGAGGCGACGCCGCCGGACCTGCGCCGGGGCTGACGGGTTCCTCCCGGTCCACGGCCGGGAGGATCAACCGTCCTGGAAGGCCAGCCAGTGACCGATGTCGCGCGCCAGCTCGCTGCTGAACGGCGCATCGTTGGCGCCGAGGACCGACAGGGTCCAGCCGGTCTCCCAGACCACGGCGTGATAGCCGTCGATCCCGGAACGCGGACCGCCGCCGCCGTGGCCTACGAGGGTGCGCCCGCCGGCGGGTCGGACCTGGAAGCCGCGGCCGTACTGGCGAAGCCCGCCGGGTGCGGCGGCGACGAAGGCGGCCAGCTGGGCGGCGGGCATCAGCTCCCCCGACCGCAAGGCGCGAAGATAGCGGGTCATGTCGCCGACGGTCGAATAGCCGCCGCCGCAGCTGTTGCCGCGGTAGCCGACGATGTGGTCGTTGCGGACCCTCGGCCCGAATCCCAGGCGGTCGGTCTCGGGGAAGGTGTAGCCGACAGCCTTGCGGTCGATGGCCTCGTTCCGGCGCAGGTGGCCGCTGTCCGTCATGCCGGCCGGGCGGTAGACCTGCTCGTCCAGAAGATCGTACCAGCTGCGATCTGTCACCGCCTCCGCGACCGCCCCGAGCACGACGTAGCCCTCGTTGCTGTAGCCGGCCCGTTCGCCGGGCGTCCACGCCGGCGCCTCGGCGGCGAAGGCCGGGAACAGATCGGCCATCTGTTCATAGCGCTTCTGGACGTCGTAGGCGGCCCGGTCGAACAGACCGCCGAGCCCCGACGAATGGGTCAACAGATGATCGATGGTGCAGGCCCGGGCGAAGGCCACGTTCGGATAGTCGGGCAGGACGTCGATCAGACGAGTGTCGAAGCCAAGGCGGCCCTCGCGGATCAGACGCCCGATGATCAGGGCCGTAAAACTCTTGTCGGCCGAGCCGAGGTGGAACGGGGTCAGCAGCGTGGCGGCCCGGTTCGCGCCGCGGTCAGCCAGGCCGACGGCGCCTTGCCAGACAATCTCGCCGTCGGGCGCGGCGACCAGCACGGCGCCGGCGAAATCGTCGCGATCGACGGCGTAGCGCACGCGCCGTCCGATTTCTGCGGCCAGTTCCTCGCGAGACACGGAACCGGCGGGACCGTCGCGGTCGTAGAGCGCCGGACGGGGAATCGAAGGAACCTCGAACAGGCGGTCCGATTCTTCGCGGTCAGGGACCGCACGGACCCAGCGATTCGTCCCCTGCCGGCGCGCTTGCATCAGAAAGGCGCGCTGGGCCCGGGGGCCCTCCTGGATATGGCGGACCTCGAGCAGGTCGACGCCGCCGGTCAGGTCGGCGACGCCCCGCATCTGTGCCTCAAAGGCGTCGAGCGGCGCGGCGGTCCGGCCGGCTTGCGAGAGCCGGGTCCGCCAGAATTCGGCGCGGACGGCCGCCGGGGCGGCGGGGTCGAACAGGGCGGTCAACTCGCGGCCGAGGTCGGCGGCGGCATCGGCCTGGGCGAAGGCAGGACTCGCCAGAACAGCGGGAGAGGCGAGCGCGCCGAGGGCAAAGGCGCGACGGGACGGACGAAAGGCGGACATGCGGGGGCTCCGGGGAAGATCGCTACGGGTGTAGCGACCCTCCACCGGCGCTCAACTTACAATCCGGACAGGTGGATTAAGCTTTCGACAGCCTACAGCAGCCGCTTGCGCATCGCCTGGGACAGCATGTCGATCAGGGTGACGGCCACGACGATGATGATCGCGATGGTCGAGACCTGGCGGTATTCGAACGCCTGAAGGCTTTCGAACAGGGCCTGGCCGATGCCGCCGGCGCCAATCAGGCCGAGCACGGTGGCGGCCCGGCTGTTCGACTCGAAGCGGTAGAGGGCGAAGCTGGTCCACAGCGGCGCAACCTGCGGGATGACGCCCCACATGATCTCGTGCAGGCGGCCGGCGCCGGTCGCCTTGACCCCTTCGATCGGGCCCTTGTCGATCGACTCGACGGCCTCGGAGAAGAGCTTGGCGAGCACGCCGGCCGTGTTCAGGGCGATAGCCAGCACGCCGGCCAGCGGGCCGAGGCCCACGGCGACGATGAACAGGGTGGCGATAACCAGGTCCGGGATCGAGCGCATCAGGTCCATGACCCGCCGCACCGGCCAGACCAGCCAGGACGGCGACAGGTTGCGCGAGGCCATAAGACTGAGCGGCACGGCCAGGAAGACCGCGAGGAAGGTGCCCCACAGGGCGATCTGCACCGTCAGCCACATCAGGCCGACCAAGCCCTCCCAGTTGGAGAAGTCGGGGTCGAGGAAGTCCCGTCCGTAGTTGCGCATGTTCTCCGAGTTGGAGAACAGGTTGAGGATGTTGGGCAGGTCGACCCGGTCGAAGGCGGCCACCAGCATGATGGCGAAGCCGCCCCAAAGCAGAATGTCGAGGGACCACGCAGCCGGAGACTTCTTCGGCGGCTCCGGCACCACCGTCGGATCGGCGGCCGGCTGAACCGGACGCCGCACGGCGTTCAGGGCGATCGCTATCAGGGCGAGGACGCCGATCAGGGCGAAGGGCCACCAGCGCCCGATCAGGGTCCCGGTGCTGGCGGGCGGCGCGACCTCGGGCGGACGGCCCTCGCGCCGGGCCTGATCCGCCTTCATCTCGCGGATGGGGTCGAGGTAGCTGTTATCGGCGGCGCGGAACTGGGAGTAGTTCAGCCCTTCCATCACCTGGCGCTGTCGGTCGGCGTTGGGGCCGAAGCCCTGGCCGTAGGTGACGAAGAACCGCTTGATGCGGGCCTTGAGGTCCACCGGCAGGTCGGAGCGGATGACGATGCCGGATTCCGGGATCGGCGGCGATTGCCAGATCTCCTCGATCTGGTCGGCGACCTGCGGGTTCTGGCGGCGCAGGAAGATGGTGTTGACCGAGTTCGAGGTCGCCACATCCACGAGACCGTTGGCGACGGACAGAGCGTTGGTCTGGTGGTTGGCGGAGCGGACGGTGGAAAAGCACTGGGTCGGGTCTATGCCGCGGGGGCCGAAGAAATAGGTCATCGGGGCGAGGGTGCCCGAGGTGGACTGGGCGTCGCCGATGCCGAAGGTGTAGCGCTTGTCGCACTGGGCCACGTCCTCGATCGTGATGCCCGAGCCCTTCTTCACGATGATGGTCGAGACGTAGGAATCCTTGCCCTCGACATCGACGGTGCGGGCGATGACCTCGCCGTTTGACCGGTCGATGGCCTGAACGGCCGGCAGGGCGGAGAACCAGCCGATCTGGGCCTGATTGGCGCGCATGGCCTCGACAAGGACGCTGTAGTTCGAGCCGAAGATCGCCTCGACCGGAATTCCCAGCTCACGCTCGAGGTCGTCGAGCAACGGCTGCCACAGGGGCCCGGAATAGGCCTGCCCCTCGGCGGACAGAACGGTGAAGACGATCTTCTCCGGACGTTCCGTCTGGGCGGCGGCGCCCCCGGCGGGGGCGAGGAGGCCGAACAGGACGACGGCGAGCGTCAGACCGGCGGCGATCAGGGTGCGAAGGCGGCTCATGCTTGAATATCCGGGCCGCCGGCGGCGCCCATGCGAAGGGTCTGTTGCATCAGGAAGCGATTGGGTTGGCGGCGGCTCATGGCTGGACCTCGCGCTTGGCCCGCAGGCGTTGCAGGTCGCGCTGGGCGGCCTCGATGGCTTCGGCGTCGCCGCTGGCGCGCGCGGCGGAGAGGGCCTGGTCGGCGATCAACTCGCGCACGGGGTCGAGATAGTCGTCCTCGGCCGCGCTGAAGCGGGACCAGCTCAGGGCGGCCAGCACGTGGCGCTGGCGCTCGGCCTCCGGTCCGGAGCCCTGTCCGTAGGTGAGGAAGAAGCTGCGAATCTTTTCCTTGAGGGCCGGGTCGAGATCGCCACGGACCAGAATGCCGCCTTCGGGAATCGGCGGCGACCGCCAGATCTCCTCGATCTGGTCGGCAATGGCCGGATTGCGCCGGCGCAGTTCGGCGGCGGTGACGCTGTTGGACGTGGCCACATCGACGACGCCCGCCGCGACCTCGAAGGCGTTGGTTTCGTGATTGCCCGGCCGAACCGTCCGGAAGCAGATCTCGGGGCGGATCCCGCGCGGATTGAACAGGAAGGTCATCGGGACCAGCGTGCCGGATGTGGACCGCGGGTCGCCCGCCCCGAAGCGGAACCTCTGGCCGCACGCCAACACGTCGTCCAGGGTCAGGGCCGAGCCGCGTTTGACGATCAGGGTCGACCGGTAGCTGTCTGCGCCGCCGGCATCGACGGTACGCGCGATCATTTCGGCGTCGGCCTCGTCCATGGCGGCGATGGCCGGCTGGGCCGAGAACCAGGCCGCCTGGGTCCGGCCCTGCTTCATGTCCTCGATCAGTGTGGCGTAGTCCGAGGCGAAATGTGGCTCCACAGGGATGCCGACGGCCTTCGCCATGTCCGCCAGCAAGGGCTGCCAGAGCGGACCGGCCGAGGCTTCGCCCCGGGCCGACAGGATCGAGAAGGTGATTTCGGCCGGTCCCGACGGGGCCGGAGCCTCGGCCCGCCGGTCGCAGCCGGAGAGGCCGAGCGCAGCGGCGACAAGGCCGACGCCGAGAAGCCGGACCGGACGGAAGAAGGTCACGTCTTGGTTTCCCAGAACGCGTCCTCGAACTCGGGACCGTAGATGTCGATCAACTGTTTGGTGTCGAGGCCCGTGGCGGGACCGTCATAGACCACCTTGCCGGCCTTCAGGGCGATGACGCGGTCGCAGTAGCGGATGGCGTAGTCGACCTGGTGCAGGGTGACGATGACGCCGAGGCCGTCGCGCTTGTTCAGTTCGACAAGCAGTTCCATCACCTTGCGGGCCGAGACGGGGTCGAGTGAAGCGACCGGCTCATCGGCGAGGATGGCCTGGGCCCCCTGGACCAGGGCGCGGGCGATGGCGCCGCGCTGCTGCTGACCGCCGGACAGGGTGTTGGCGCGCTGGGCGGCGTATTCGGAGACGCCGACGCGGTGCAGCGCTTCCATGGCCTTGCGCTTGTCGGTCGAGGGCCAGACGCCGAGGACGCCCTGCCAGCCGGGGATGCGGCCCAAGGCGCCGAGCATGACGTTGGAGAACAGCGACAGCCGGCCGACCAGGTTGAACTGCTGGAAGATCATGCCGAGCTTCTGGCGGGCGGCGCGGACGCCGCCGGTGACGCGGCCGTTCTTCTGGACGGTCTGGCCGAAGACCTCGATCACGCCCTTGCCGGAATCGATGCTCTGAAGCCCGGTGATCGAGCGCAGCAGGGTCGATTTACCCGAGCCGGAGGGGCCGATCAGGGCCACCATCTCGCCGGCCGCGACCTCGATGGAGACGCCATTCAGGGCCTTGCGGGCGCCGAAGGTCTTGGACACGTCCCGAACGGACGCGACGGCGGCGGCGGATGCGGTCATGGACGGACTGTCGACGGTTGCAGGGGCGCGCCGCATGGCCCGAACAGGGCGGCGAGGCAAGTCTTAATGACACGGCTGCGGCGATGACGTCCAGCGGAGCGGCCCGACGTCCTCAATGGAAGGCGGTGCGGAATCGCGCCCGGTCGGCCGCAGCGGGGAGCGCCTTCAGCGACCGCCTGCCCGCCTCCCTCGCGAGGGTTCGCGCGGCGGGCCCCACTCTGCCCGGCAGGCCGCCAAGCGACCTGAGCACCTTCTGCAGGCGGATCGCGACCACGAAGTCGGCCTCGCCGTAGCGGATCGAGGTTCCGAACAGGTCGTCCAGCATGTCAGCCTCGTCGATCGGCGGGATCAGCAGGCGATCATGGACCGGCCTGTCGCCCTCGGGGTCGCGGTCCCATTCCTCCATCAGCCGGAGGCCCGTGGCGATCACCTGCACCGCCGTGCCCTGATCGTTGACGCCAGGGGACAGGGCCTTGCCCGCAATCTCGCCCAGCACGACCAGACCATAGCGCGGATCCTGGTCGAACGACCGGGTAGGGCCGATGGCGAAGGCCGCTCCCACCTACCAGAGTATCTCCATACCGCCACTAGAAAATATCAGGACATCCCCGCGCCCGACAAGCATGCAGGGCCAAGCGCACACCAATGGTGAGGATCAGTACATGCCAGCGCTGTTTTTTTGTTAATGTGACGGCGACCTCCTAGATCTTAACGTCCGCCGTTTCGGCGACGCCCTGGAGGTGCTCCCGGTCGACATTCTGGACATAGCCGGTGGCTTCGCTCGCAACGATGAAGGCCGGCTCCTCGAGATGTCCGGAGGGATGGCTGCGGTCATCGATCCGCTGGGCCATGGCGTCGCGGGTGACCTGCTCGACCCGCTCGATCATGTGACCGACACGCGCCAGGCTGGACAGGCGGTTGACCCAGGCGAGCAGGCGGAAGGCGACGAGTCCGACCACCCCCAGTGTGATGACGAAGACCACCGCGCGCCCCTCGGCCCCGTAATAGCCGGCGTTGATCGCGGTCACCCCGACGATGGCGTAGAGAAAGGCGCCAACGAAGGTCGAGAGGGATTTCTGGGTGGTCTCGTCGCCGGTGATCAGCTCTGCGACCCGGGGCGTCGCGTCCCGGGAGACGGAGGTGTAGGCGGTGACCATGGCGCCGAGCGAGAAGGTCGCCACCGCCAGCATGCTGGAGGCCAGGATGGTCAGGATCGAGACGACCGACTCGCCGCCGAAACGGGTCGCGAAGTCGTCAGGCACCAGCCCGCGGGCCAGAGTGGCCGCGATGGCTGTCACCACGCCCAGCAGGGCGTAGAGGCTGGCGCGTATCCAGAGCTTGCGCCCGAGCCTGCGCAGCAGGAACAGCCAACGATTCATCGGACAGAACGCCTCACCCGCCGGTTCATCCGGCGCAGGGCTTCAACGCGCCGCCTGCGGCAAAGGTTCGGACCGCGTTCAGCGCGCCTCCCGGACCTCGACCTCCAGCCCCAAGGTTTCCAGCTGGGGCCGGACCACGGCGGCGTCCCCGACGACGACCCAGACCATATCGGCCCTCAGAACGTCGCGAGCCGCCTGGTCCATCGCCGCCGGCGACAGCATTTCGTACCGCGGAGCGAGCGTCTCCCAGTAGTCGTCCGGCCGGCCGTAGAGGGCGTTTGAGCGCAGGGCGTTGAGTACATTGGCCGAGCTCTCGAAGCTGCCGGGCAGCTGCCTGACATTGCCGTTGACGGTGCGGTCCCGCTCGGCTGCGGTCACGCCCCGGTCGGACAGGAAGGCGCGATACTGGTCGATCAGGACGGCGATCGATTCACCCGTTCGGTCGGACTGAACCGGCGCGTTGACGATGTAGGGCGTCTGGCGCTCCAACGGGTTGACCCGTCCGCTGAGGCCGTAGGACCAGCCGCGGGTCTCGCGGATGTCCTGGTTGATGCGGGACAGGAAGCCCGCGCCGATGACCTCGTTGGCGGCGTTCAGGGTGACGAGGTCGTCCTGTCCGGTGACCGGCAGGACGAGGCCGCCGAGAATCAGGGACTGGGGCGACTGCGGCCGGTCGATCAGGACCACGCGGGGCCGCCCGGCCGGGATCGGCGCGTCGAAGGCCTTGACTCCCCTGGCCACGGCGGGCGCGCTCCAGGACCCGAAACGAGCCTCCAGAAGCGGCGTCAGCTCGGCCAGCGGCCGGTCCGAGACGACGAACAGCTGGGCGTTGTCCGGGCGGATCCAGCGCGCGTGGAAGCCCGTCAGATCATTGCGGTCCAGCCCCTGCACCGCCTCGGTCGTCCCGAGACCGGACCAGGCGCGGCCGTAGGGGTGATCGGGGCCATACAGGACGACCGGCAGCGCGCGGCCGCCCATGCCGTTGGGCGAGCTCTTCTCCTGGGCGATGGACGCCAATTGCTGGTTGCGGCGGCGCTCGATGTCGGCGGCGCGGAAGGCGGGGTTGCGGATCACATCGGCCAGCAAGTCCAGCGACGGCTCGAGGTTGGGGGTGACGGCGGTCAGGCCGACGGTGGTGCGGTCGACGCTGGCGAAGGCCGCGACGTTGGCGCCCAGACGCTCTTCCTCCTCGGCGATCTGCACAGCGGTCTTGCTGGTGGTGCCTTCGGTCAGGAGGTCGAGCATCATCCGCTGCGTGCCGGGGACCGCGGCCGGATCGGCGGCCACGCCGGCGTCGAACTCCACCGCCACCCGGGTGACCGGCACGGTCGTCGAGCGGGCGTAGATGACCTCCATGCCGTTCGACAGCCGGGCGCGCTCGACATCCGGGAAGTCCAGCGCCTTCATGGGGCCCACGCCGGGCATGGGCTCTCGTGGGGTGAAGGCGAGCGGTTCCGCGGGAGCCGGAGCGGGACGGTTATCCGCAGCCTCGACATAGGGCTCGCGCTCGCCGGGATCGACCCGGGTGGCCAGCACCGGACGGGTCAGCCAGCGTCCCATCACGGCCTTCACCGACGCAGGGGTGACGGCGCCGAGATCGGCCAGTTCCTTGCGGTAGAAGGCGGGATCGTCGGCGTAGAGCTCGCCCTCCGCCAGAACAACCGCCTTGCCGCCGAATCCGCCAACCGGCTCCAGCGCCTGTATCTGACCCGACAGAGTGCTGGTCACCGTGCGGGCGATCTCGTCTTCGGTCGGGCCGTTGGCGATGTAGTCAGCGATCAGGTCATCCAGCTTGCGGGACACGGCGTCGGCGTCCTGGCCCGGTTTCACGTCGACCGTCACCGTGAACATGCCGATGCGGTGGAAGGGCTGGTAGCCGGTTCCCACCGAAGTCGCGGTCTCGTCGCCGCGCACCAGTTCATTGTCCAGCCGGGAGCTGGCAAGGCCGCCGAGCACCGAGGCCGCGACCTGAAGGTCGGCGGCTTCTTCGGACAGAAGGCCGGGCACCACCCAGCTGCGATACAGGCGGGTGTTCGGCACCCGGTCATGCATCAGCTGGTCGATGCGGGCCGGCAGCGTGGGGATGTCCGCCTGCGCCGGCTCGTTCACCGCGCCGCGGGGGATATGGCCGAAATACTGCTCGACCTTGCGGCGCGCCGTGGCGGCGTCGATGTCGCCCGCGAGCACCAGCACGGCGTTGTTGGGGCCGTAGTTGTCGCGGTGCCACTGGCGCAGATCTTCGAGGCTGGCGGCGTCCAGATCGGCCATCGAGCCGATGGTGGAGTGACGGTAGGGATGGCCGGGCGGGAAGAGCGCCTCCAGCTGGGCGTAGTAGACGAGGCCGAAGGGCTGGTTGTCGCCCTGCCGCTTCTCGTTCTGGACCACGCCGCGCTGGTTATCGAGCCGCTCCTGATTGAGCGCGCCGAGCAGGTGGCCCATCCGGTCGCTCTCCATATAGAGCGCCTGATCGAGGGCGGAGGTGGGCACGGTCTGGAAGAAGTTGGTGCGGTCGAACCAGGTGGTGCCATTCCAGTCGGTCGCGCCGATGGCCCTGAGCGGCTCCATCAAACCGCCGGGCAGGTTTTCGGTCGGGTTGAACAGGCCGATGTGCTCGAACAGGTGGGCGAAGCCGGTCTGACCCTCCGGCTCATCCTTGGCCCCGACATTGTACCAGGCAGCGACCGCCACCACCGGGGCCTTTCGGTCGGTGTGCACGACCACGCGCAGGCCGTTGTCGAGGGTGAAGGCCTCGAACGGGATGTCGACGCTGCGGGCCAGTTCCGACGCGGGGACCGGCGCGGCGCTCTGGGCCAGCGCCGGCGGGGCTCCCGCGACCAGGGCCAGGGCGATAACGGCGGCGAAGGCGGTGCGGCGCATGACAAGTCCCCCATCAGCGATCCGGCGACACTACGCGCCGCCGAACAGGGTTCAAGTTACGGCTACGTCACGAAAAAACCGCTTTACATGACGGCCTGATGACCCCATATCGCGCGCTCCGGCGGACCCCGTGGTCTAACCGTTAAGCGCTGCTAACGCCGGTCTGGGTTTCACAATTTGCAGGGGGTTACGTGAATTGCGCACGTACCAGTTTCCCCTGGACCTGGTCCGTGAGCGGTCCCCTGAGCGTCCCGTCGCCCTCGTGCGGCCGCGTTCGGTTTCCGTAGCGGCGCGCTGGTTCCAGGAAAATCTAAAGGCTGACGTCTTCTATGCAGTGAAGGCCAATCCGTCGCCCTGGGTCATCGAGACCCTGGTCGAGGCCGGCGTGACCGCCTTTGACGTCGCATCTCTCGCCGAGGTCGAACTGGTCCGTTCGGTCAGCGCCGACGCTCGCCTGGCCTTCATGCACCCGGTCAAGAGCCGGAGCGCGATCACCCGGGCCTATTTCGAGTTCGGCGTCCGCACCTTCTCCCTCGACAGTCACGACGAGCTGGCCAAGATCCTCGACGCCACCGGCGGCGCCGCGGACCTGAACCTGTTGGTCCGGATGGCGGTGTCGGCGGACGGCGCGGCCTATTCCCTGTCGGGCAAGTTCGGCGTCTCGCCGGACCAGGCCCCCTCGCTGCTGCTGGCCACCCGCCAGGCGGTGAAAGACGGCCTGATGGGCGTCTGCTTCCATGTCGGCTCGCAATGCATGCGGCCCTCCGCCTATGAAGCCGCCATGGCCCAGGTCGGTCGCGCCATCACCCGCGCCGGCGTGTTCGTGGACATCGTCGACGTCGGCGGCGGCTTCCCCTCGGTCTATCCGGGCATGGTCCCGCCGGACATGAGCGAATACGCCGACGCCATCCACCGCGGTTTCAACGAGATGCCGGTGTCGGAAACCACCGAGCTTTGGTGCGAACCCGGACGGGCGCTCGTCGCCGAGTCGTCCTCGGTGCTGTGCCGGGTCGACCTGCGCAAGGGCGATGCCCTGTATCTGAACGACGGCAGCTACGGCTCGCTGTTCGACGCCACCCACTCGCGCTGGCCCTTCCCGACCAAGCTGGTCCGGGACGGCGCGGCGTCAGCCGATCTGAAGCCGTTCCGCTTCTATGGCCCGACCTGCGACAGCATCGACCACATGCCGGGCCCGTTCTGGCTGCCGGCCGATGTGCGGGAGGGCGACTTCATCGAGATCGGCATGCTGGGCGCCTATGGCGTGGCCATGTCGACCGGCTTCAACGGCTATGGCGAGCACGAGTTGGCCGCGGTCGAGGACGCCCCGATGGCCTCGCTCTACGGCCTGGCGCCCCGCTCGATCCCGACGGTGCGCACCTCGGCGGAAGAGCAGGCCCGCAAGGTGGTTCGCCTGAGCCGTCCCAAGGGCAAGGCCGGCCAGCGGAAGAAGTCGCGGCGCTAAACCGTCGCTTCCGCGTTGTAACAAGCAGCGGCCCGTCGCTCCGTCCGGGCCGCTGTTCCTTTTGACGACGGGCGCTCAAACCAAAGGGAAACCCTTGCAATGAACGCTCCTGTTCAGTCGAACCAGAAAGCCCAGCTGCTCCAGAACGTCGTCGAACACATCGACATCACCAGCTTCGACGCGCGTCCGATCATCGACAGCATGCGCAAGATGTCGTTCTCGAGCCGCGACACGGCCCGGGCCGCCGACATCTTCAACATGGCGCTGGAAGACGCGGACTGCTCGCCGTGGCTGATCCTGGCCGGCTCGACCTCGGCCGGCGGCTGCATGCATGTCTACCGCGACATGGTGAAGTTCGGCATGATCGACGCCGTGGTCGCCACCGGCGCCTCGATCGTCGACATGGACTTCTTCGAGGCTCTCGGCTTCAAACACTACCAGGCCGCCGGCGAGGTGGACGACAACGTCCTGCGCGATAACTACATCGACCGGATCTACGACACCTATATCGACGAGGAAGAGCTCCAGGCCTGCGACCACACCATCCTGGAAATCTGCAACCGTCTGGAGCCGCGCGGCTATTCCTCGCGCGAGTTCATCTGGGAAATGGGCAAGTGGCTGTCGGAAGGCAACGCCAAGAAGCCCGGCTCGCTGATCCAGACCGCCTATGAAGAAGGCGTGCCGATCTTCTGCCCGGCCTTCGTCGACTCCTCGGCCGGCTTCGGTCTGGTGAAGCACCAGAAGGAGCGCATGGCTGAAGGCAAGCCGTACCTGATGATCGACGCGGTAGCCGACTTCCGCGAACTGACCGACATCAAGATCGCCGCGGGAGTCACCGGCCTGTTCATGGTCGGCGGCGGCGTACCGAAGAATTTCGCCCAGGACACGGTCGTCTGCGCCGAGATCCTCGGCATCGAGGCGGAAATGCACCGCTACGCGGTCCAGATCACGGTCGCCGACGTCCGCGACGGCGCCTGCTCGTCCTCGACGCTCAAGGAGGCGGCCTCGTGGGGCAAGGTTCAGACGACCCACGAGCAGATGGTCTTCGCCGAGGCCACCACGGTCGTGCCGCTGATCGGCTCCGACGCCTACCACCGCGGGGCGTGGAAGAAGCGCGACAAGCGCCGCTGGGCCAAGCTGTTCGGCAAATAGGGCTCACGCGGACAGGACGGAGAGGCCGGGATGAGAGTCCCGGCCTTTTCTCTGTCCGGAGCACGGCGCAAGGCGGAACCGCCCACCGGCCGATTCGCTTACCGCAGTGAAGGAGCCCGCCATGACCCAGCAACAGCATCCGCAGCAGGCCGAAGACGCTCGCGAGGCCGACGACATGGGCGAAAAGCCCGATCTGGGCCGCACGCCGGACGCGCTCGGCGAGGCGCTCTCGGGCAGCGGGATGGGATCGGACACCCGCGCCGGCTCGCTGCAGGGCGGCGCCGCCACCGGATCGGAGATCGACCCGGACCAGGACCGCATCAACGAGAGCCTGGCCACCGAGGGCATGCGCTCTGCCGCGCCCGCCGCCCCGCGCGACGCCGATCAGGGCCAGTCGATCAACAACACCGGCGCCGGCCAAACCGCGAAGAACCCGTCGGACGCGGGGGGCGAGGTCGACGCGGCCACAGGCTGAAGGCGCGTCAATCCGCCCCGCATGCGGCGCAGGCCTGCCTTGCGGCTGCCGCACGCATGCGCCACGGTGAAGCCAAGGACACAGTCTTTTCAAGGGACGACCAAGGGATGAAGCGCAGTCTTGCGGCCACAGCCGTCGTGGCGGCCATGGTTCTGGCCGGGTGCGGCGACCGGGAACCGGCCAGTGACGTCCCGGCGGCCGGCGACGTCGCGGCCGACGTCGCGGCTCCGTCCGCGGAACCCGCAGCCGGGGCGGAAGCGACACCTCCGGCTGGGGCCGCGAGCCCCGTGCGGGCCGCCCCGGGCGCTCCGGCCTTCGCGGTGATCTATCCCGGCGCCGAGCTGAAGGGACCCGCCACCGTGGCGCAAGGTCCCTCGGGACCGGGCGGCATCGTCCAGTTCACCACCGACGCCGACCCGGAAGCCGTCATCGCCTTCTATCGCCAGCGCGCCGAGGCCGCCGGGCTGAAGCCGATCAACTCCATGAACCGGGGCGACGCCCAGGCCTATTCGGCCGGCGACGGGGCCAGCGGCCGGGGCAAGCTGCTTCAGGTCATCGCCACCCGCATCGAAGGCGGGCCGACCGACGTCCAGCTGGACTGGACCAACGGGCGGTGAGGCCGGCGGCCGCCCTGGCCGCCTGCGCCCTCGTGGCGGCGTGTGCTTCGGCGGGGCAACCTGTGCTGGCCCCGCCGCCGGAAGGATATCTCGGCGAAGCGGATATTGCGCGCCTCGCCACGACCCTGCCGATCCCGATTTCAGACGGTCGGGCGCGGACGCCGGTCGAACCCGGGACCGACCGCTGGTGGCTGGCCGTCGCCCATGCCGAACTGCGTCCACCCGAGGCGGCCCAGCATTTCGATTGTGCGCTGGGCACACGGCTGGCGGCCCGTCCCCGACCGGCGCTGCAGCGTCTGATGACGCGCCTGCTGGCCGACGCCGACGCCCTGACGCGGGAGGCCGCGACGGCCCGGGGCCATGTCGCCCGGCCCATCGCGCTTGATCCCGATCTCCAGCCCTGTCAGCGAGTGACGCCGGAGGTGCGGCACGGCCCGTCGTGGCCGGCGGGCGGCGCGGTCGGCGGAACGCTCTACGGCGCAACCTTCGCCGCCCTCGCCCCCGACCGGGCGGAGCAGGTGCGGCGCATCGGGCGGGAGATCGGAGTCAGCCGCCTCGTATGTCGGATGAATGGACCGCAGGACGTCTGGACCGGTGAACTGGGCGGCCGGAGCCTTTTCGACAGGATCGCCACCTCGGAACCATTCCAGGCCGATCTGGCGGCGGCGCGGGTTGAGGTCGCGGCCGCGCGCGCCGAGGGCCTGACCAATCCGTCGTGCGCCGCCGAGCGGCGGGCGCTGGGGCCTATGCCGGACGGGGGCTGACCAGCCCGCCGTACAGGTCGGTGCGCCGGTCGCGGAAGAAGCCCCAGGCGGCGCGGTGCCGGTCGATGTAGTCGAGGTCGAAGGTGTGGACGAGGGCCCCCTCCTCCTCGCGGCCGAAGCTCTCGACCAGATCGCCGCGATGGTCGGCGATGAAGGACGAACCGTAGAAGACCTGGCCGACCTCGGTGGCGTGTTCCGTACCGATGCGGTTGGCGCCGACGACCGGCACGACGTTGGCCACGGCGTGGCCCTGCATGGCGCGCCGCCAAGGGTCGGCGGTGTCCAGTTCCTTGTCGTGCGGCTCCGAGCCGATGGCGGTCGGATAGAACAGCACCTCGGCGCCCTGCAGCATCATCGCCCGGGCGGTTTCGGGGTACCACTGGTCCCAGCAGATGCCGACGCCGACGCGGCCGTGACGGGTGTTCCAGACCCGGAAGCCGGTGTCGCCGGGCCGGAAATAGGATTGTTCCTGATAG
>JAAXIW010000297.1 GCA_012270135.1 Brevundimonas sp.
TCGCTGTGCGGGCGGCCCATCCATCAGGCGGTGGCGACGACGTCAGGCTTCGGCGTGGCCATCGGGACGGCGGCGACGCTGGGCTTCGTGGTATTCGGCTGGGACGCCGCGGGGCGGCCGCCGCTGTCGCTGGGCTACGTCAATGCGCCCGGCGCTGTGGTGATGGCCGTGCTGACCACGGCCGTGGCGCCGTGGGGGGCGAAGCTGGCGCATTCGCTGGACCGGCGCGTGCTGCGGCGGGCGTTCGCCGTCTATCTGCTGGCGACGGCGGCGCTGGTGGTGGTGAAGGCGCTCTAGGGCCGCAGCGTCAGCCCGGCCGGCGTGGCGCTGAACGACGAGAGACGGCCGAGATAGCTCATTCCCAGCAGCGAGTGCGGCAGGCCCTGCTCGACCACCAGCGCCTCGACGGCGGTGACGCGGGCGCCGGCGACGGCGACCGTCTCAAGCCGAACCGGAGCGGCGCGGACGGGACCGGAGGCGGTGATCACCGTGCCGGAGAAGTCGTCGGGGGTGAGGTTCATGCCGAGGCGGGCGGCGTCGGCCGGCGTCAGGACGACGACGCTGGCGCCGGTGTCGACCATGACGCGGACGGCGCGGCCATCGATGTCGGCGTCAGTCCAGTAGTGGCCGTCGGCGGCCTTGAGCACCTGGCCGGGCGCGCCGGTAGCGGCGACCGGAACAGGCGTGGCGGCCTGGGCCTGGCCGCGCAAGCCCGCCTGATCCATCCACCAGGCGGTGGCCAGGGCGGAGGCGACGGCGAGGGCCATGACGGCCGCGGAGGACAGATCGAACCGCATGCCGTCTTGTCGCACGGCCCCGTTGGGATGCCGTGAAGAGGGATGGTTGGCGGGGGGTAAACGGGAAGAGGCAGCAGGCAGCAGGATGAGAGGGCCGGGTGCGGGTCTAGCCTTGATCTTCTGCTGCCTGCCGCCTGCTGCCCTCTGCCTTTCTCCCCGGAAGCTCCGCCATGATCCGGGCCCGCTGCTCGTCGGTGAAGCCGGTCCAGCCGCCGATTTCGGCCAGGGTGCGCCAGCAGCCGAGGCAGAGACCCGAGGCGCCGTCGACGATGCAGACCTTGCCGCAGGGCGTGGCGATCGCGCGGGGCGGACCGGACGGCGGGGCGGCCCGGGGGGATCGGTAGCGGTTCGTCGGCGCGCGGGGAGTTGTCGGCGGCGGCCGGATGGGGCACTGCTGGCGAATGACCCTGATCCAGACGGAACGACGCGGCGCGATCGAAATATGGACGCTGTCGCGGCCCGAGCGCCTGAACGCCCTGCCCGACCTCGAGGACGGCGAGGCCTTCGCCTCGGCCTGCGCGGCGGTGAACGGCGACCCGGCCGTGCGCTGCGTGGTGATTCCGGGAGCCGGCCGCGCCTTCTCGGCGGGCGGCGACCTGAAGGCGATGCGCGACCGGCGCGACCTGTTCGCCGGGACCGGGGCTGACATCCGAGACCGCTACCGACGGGTGGTGCACCGGATCGTGCGCTCGCTGTACGGGCTGGAGGTTCCGCTGATCGCGGCGGTGAACGGCCCGGCCATGGGGCTGGGCTGCGACATCGCCGGGCTGGCGGATATCCGGCTGGCCTCGATCGAGGCTACGTTCGGCGTTCCGTTCCTGAAGCTGGGCATCCTGCCGGGCGACGGCGGGGCGTGGCTGCTGCCGCGCAATGTCGGCTATGCGCGGGCCGCCGAGATGCTGTTCACGGGAGAGACGATCGACGCGGCGACGGCGGAGCGCTGGGGGCTGGTCAACCATGTGGTCGCGCCGGACGCCTTGATGGACGAGGCGCTGAAGGTGGCCGGCAAGGTGGCGGCGCACGGACCGCAGGCGCTACGCATGGCCAAGACCCTCCTGCGTCAGGGCCGCGACACCAATTTCGACCAGATGCTGGAGATGACCGCCGCCATGCAGGCGCTGGCCCATCTGACCGAGGATCACGCCGAGGGCGTGGCGGCCGTGCTGGAGAAGCGGCCGGCGGATTTCACCGGCCGCTAGTTCTCCTAACCCGCCCGGGCGGGCTGTTGCATCGCACGGCTGGCCGGCACGCCGACAGTAGCGTCCCTGGGCGCGCCGGCGGTCTCGCCAGGCTTCATGAATTTGACCAGGACACGCTGGCCGATCAGCAGCGGGGCGTCGCCGGCGGTGACCACCACCTCGATGACGCGCTCGTCCGAACGCTGGGACGGGTCGTCCGAGGCCAGTTTGCGGGCGCCGAAGACGGCGGCGCGGCGCAGGACCGTGCCGACATAGACCTTGGACGGGTCGCCTTCGGGCGTGATCTCGACGGCTTGGCCGTTGCTCACATTGGGGATGTCGCTCTCGACGATCTCGGCCCGGGCGATGCGCGGCGTGTCGGGCTCGAGATCGAACATGGTCGACACGTTCAGCGTCGAGGCGCCGGCGCCGGGGTTTGCGTAGCGGCGGACGATGCGGCCGCTCTGGGGAGCACGGATGACGGTCAGTTCGACGTTGTAGGCGGCCTGGTCGCGGCGGGCGCGGGCGGTCTGCACGGCGGCCTGCTGGGAAGCCAGCCGAGCGCGAGCCGAGGCGATATCGTCGCGGGCCTGATCCATACGGGCGTCGGCGACGAAGTTGGATTCGACGAGCTTCGCGAGGCGGTCGTGCTCGCGCTGGGCGGTGCGCAGATCGACCTCGATCAGGCGCAGCTGGCTTTCGGCCTGGGCGACGTCGGCGGCGGCGCTCTGCAGGGCCAGTCGGGGCTCGTCATCCTCCTGCCGGGCGAGAATCTGGCCGGCGACGACCCGGTCGCCTTCCTGGACGAGGACTTCACGCACCACGCCGCCGCGTCGGGCCGCGATCTGGATGATGCCGCCCTCGACGTCGATCTTGGCGTTGGCCACGGCGGCGTAGGGGCTCTCGACCTTGCGGGCCGCGGCCTGCTCCTCCTCGGCCTTCTTCTTCGCGGCGCCGGCCTGCATGAAGTTGTAGGCGAAGAAACCGCCGACGATCAGGACCAGGCCGATCCAGAGCCATTTGTTCTTGAGGAAGCGGGGCATGCGGGACATGGCGTGTTCAGTCCTTGGATCGTTCAGTGCGAGGCCAGGGTGGCGTCGGGATTGGGGGTGCGGCGCTGGTCATCGATGATGACGCCGTCCTCGATGTGGATGACCCGGTCGGCCCACGCCTCGAGGCGCGGATCGTGGGTCACGCAGATGACGGCGGCGCCGTGCTCGGTGGCGGCCCGCCGCAGCAGGCGGATCACCACCTGACCGTTCTCGCCGTCGAGGGCGGAGGTCGGTTCGTCGGCGAACAGGATCTGGGGGTCCTTGGCGAGCGCCCGGGCGATGGCCACCCGCTGCTTCTCGCCGCCCGAAAGGGCCGATGGACGCTGATGCAGGCGCGGGCCGAGGCCCACCTCCTCCAGCGCCAGGGTGGCGCGCTTCTTCGCCGCGCCCTTGGACAGGCCCTGATATTTCAGCACCACCTCGACCTGCTGCAGGGCGCTCAGGGCCGGGAACAGGTTGAAGCCCTGGAAGATGAAGCCGCAGTGTTCGAGGCGGAACCGGTCGATCCGGCCGGACGACAACTTCCACAGGTCATCGACGTCGAGGGTGTCCACCCGGCCTTCCTCGGGCCGCAGCAGGCCCGAGAGGGCGGCGATCAGCGTCGACTTGCCCGAGCCTGACGGACCCATGACCATGGTCAGGTCGCCGTGGCGGGCGTCGAAATCGACCCCCTTGAGCACCTCGATATGGCTCTTTCCGGACTTGAAGCGTTTGACGAGACCCTTGGCCTCGATGGCGAAGTCGCCGTGCTTGCCGTGCACCTTGGTCGTCATCATCGAAGCAGGTCCGCCGGCTGGCTGTTCTTGAGGATGCCGAGCGACAGAAGGCCGGACAGCATGGAAATGACGATCAGTCCGCCGCCGACGACGACCAGCAGCATGAACGGAAGGGCGATGATCACCGCATTGGCGGCGGCCAGCAGCGACACCAGCCAGGTCAGGAAGATGGCGGCGGCTACGCCGACGATGCCGACCCAGAAGCTGAGCTCCAGCACGATCCGGCGCAGCGAACCCATGCCGACCCCGAGGGCTCGCAGGGAGGCGAACTCCTTGATGTTGGCCATGATGGCGCCGCGCAGGGTCTGCCAGGTGA
>JAAXIW010000336.1 GCA_012270135.1 Brevundimonas sp.
CTCCTGGGGCGCGAGGGCGCGCTCGGCCGTGCCCAGCAGGGCGTTCGCACGCGCGACCCGGGCCGCGACCTCCTGGGCGGGGGCGCCCCGGCTGAGCGAAATGCGCAGCTCGGTCATCGCGCCTTCGACCCGGCGCAACAGGGCGCCGTCGCGGGCGCCGAGCGCCGGCTCAATCGGTTCGACGCCGTCGAGATAGGCGGACAGGGCCAGGTCGGTGGCGGCCTTGCGGTCGCCGCGATGATAGGCCGCCTCGCTCTCGGCCAGACGCGTCCGCGCCAGGGTGAGCGTCGATCCGGCCGGGCGCGCAGCCGCCTCGGGATGACGTCGCAGCCAGGCCGTGACAGCCCGCGCCTTCGTCTCGCCGATCCGGCCCGCCAGTTCGGCGGGCGTAGCCTGGGTGACGGCGGCGAGATCGGGATAGGCGGCGCGGATCGCGGGGTCGGCCTTCCAGAGGCGCTCGCCTTCGGCGGCTTCGGCGTCGGTGAAGGCGAACCGGCCCACATAGAAGGCAAGGGCCCAGCGATCCTCGGCGGGCAGATGCGCGAAGCTGGCCATGGCCGTGCCCTCCAGCCCTTGATCGATCACCTGATAGAGGCCGAACACGCTGCGCTGACGCGCGCGCTCAACGTCGGCGAAGGCGATTGCCGGCGGGTCGAGCCCCTCTGCGCCCGGGCCGTCAGCCCGCCCGGTGACGCCGTGGCAGACCGCGCATTGCTCGGCATAGAGGGCGGCGCCGCGAGCCAGGTCGGGAGGAAACGACGGCGCCAACGGGCTCGGATAGGCCGCCAGCACCGCGCGAGCCAGGGATTTGGCCTGATCGCCGACGATGCGCGGGTCGGCCTTGTCGCGGATGGCGGCCTGCAGGGCCTCGGCGTCGCGAACGAGGCCAGGCTTGGCGGGATTGGCGGGCAGGGCGTCCAGGCGGGTCCGGATCTGGCCGCCGAACTCGATCATCTCGCCGTATTCGGCGGGATTGGTCACCCGGCCGTCGGCCACGGCGCCCGCGTAGTCGACTGCGACATAGTCCAGCAGCCGCCAGGCGACCTGGGCCTCCGCGGCGGACGGCGCCTGGGCGAGGGCGGGAGCGGCCAGCCCCATCGCGAACAGCAGGGCGAACAGGCGGATTAGAGGGCGCATTGAGAACCTAGTTGTGAGCGGCTCGCATTAGCATTCGAGCCGTGAGACTGTCGCGCCTAAAGCGAGGCCGAGTGATCGTGCAGGGCCTCGATCACCTTGCAGGCGGAGACCCGGCCCCCGGCGCATTCCGCCGTCATCCGCGAAAGCTCGCCCTGGAGGGCGCGCAACTGGGCGATCTTCTGCTTCACCTCGCCCAGGTGCCGTTCGGCGATGGCATTCGCCTCGGCGCACGGCCGGTCCGGATGATCGGAAAGATCCAGCAGGGAGCGGATCGAGTTGAGATCGAAACCCAGGCGCCGCGCATGTCGGATGAACGACAGGCGACGTTCCGCTGCGTCGTCATACATGCGCCGGTCGCTGGCGGTGCGCGGCGGCGCGGGCAGCAGGCCGATCTCTTCATAGAAGCGGATGGTCGGGACCTTGACTCCGGTGGAGGCGGCCAGCTTGCCGATGGGGCGCAGGCCGGACGAAACGGGGGAGGGCAGGGGCATCGCGTCACCTCAGGTCGGACGGCGGAGGGTTGGAGCGGGGATGGCCCCTGTAGATTTCGGGCTCTTGTGCGCCCTCCAGTCACTAGAGGGTCAAGGCCTCTTTCCCAACAGGGCGGTGCTTTGAACATCCAGCGAAATTTCCTCTTGATCCTCGAGCGACTGGAGGGTGCACCCTCACGATGACAGGTGGAGATGCATGACCGAACGTCCCCTATCCTCTGAACCGGCGGCGTCCGGTTGCGGCTGCGGCGCGACCGTAAAGTTCGACGGCGCGACCCCGGCCTATCGCCGCATCCTGATGGCGGTGATCGCCATCAACGCCGCCGCCTTCGTGGCCATCGCCGGCGGCGCCGCCCTGCAGGGGTCAGCCTCCCTCGGCGCGAACGCGCTCGACTTCCTGGCCGACGCCGCGACCTACGGCATCAGCCTGGCCGTGATCGGACGCTCGGTCGCCGTGCGATCCGGAGCGGCCCTGGTCAAGGGCGCCAGCCTCGCGGCGCTGGCCCTGTTTATCCTCGGCTATGCGATCTGGCGGGCCACGTCCGGGGCGGCGCCGGAAGGCGTCGTCATCAGCGGACTGGGCGTCCTGGGCTTTGTCGCCAACGCCCTGGCCGCACTCCTGCTGGTTCGCCATCGCGAGGGCGACGCCAATGTCCGCTCGGTCTGGCTGTGCACCCGCAATGACCTGATCCAGAGCTTGGTGGTCGCGGCGACGGGCGTGGCCGTCTGGCTGACCGCCTCCCGCTGGCCCGACCTGATCGCGGGCGCGGTGCTGGCGCTGGTTTTCCTGCAGTCGGCCTGGTCGATCATCCGCCAGTCGCGGCAAGAGCTGAGGGCCGCAGCATGAAACGCCCCGCGCCGATCATCCGCCAGGCGCCAGGGGCTGCGACGATGCGGCGGTTGATGTCGCGGCGGACCGTGTTATGGGACGGCATGGGATTCCCCTCGGTCAGACAGGGTTGGATGGCGGCGCTGCTTGCGGCGTTCCTGTCCCTGTTCATCCTGGTCTCGGCCGTGGACGCCGCCGCCTGCGCGCCCGAAGCAGGGATTTTGCAAGCGGCAGCCGGGTCGGGCCAGGCCCACGCTGTGGTTTCTGATGCGGACCATGATGAGGGCGGTGCGGCGGGTCACGTCGCCTGCGCTCACGGCCACTGCCATCACGGCGGGGTCACGGTCCCGCCTGCCGTCAACGACATGAAGTCCGCGGTCTTCCATGGCGCGCCCCTGGCGCCGCCGCTCGACCAGGCGTTGGCTTCCCGGATGCCCGCCGGTCCCAAGCGCCCGCCCAGAGCCTGACGTGACCGCGCGCTCGCGCGCGCCCTTCACGTCAACCTTCTGGGACATGAGACATGCCATCCTCTCTTCGCCGCCTGCCGCCCCTGGCGGTCGGCTGCGCCGCGGTCGCTCTGGCCGCCCTATGGACCGGCCCCGTCTGGGCCGATCCCGCGCCATCTTTCCAGATCCTGCTTGAGCGCATAGGGGCCAGCCCCTCGGCGGCTGAGGCCGACGCCCTGCTCGAGGCGGCGGAGGCCCGGGTGCGCCAGGCGCGCGTGCGGCCCAACCCCACCGCCGCCCTCGAAGCGGAGAACGCCTTCGGCAGCGGCCCCTTCTCCGGCTACGACAACGCCGAGACCACGCTCTCGCTGACGCAGGACCTCGAACTGTGGGGCCGTCGCGGCGCCCGGGTTGAGGTGGCGCGGGCCGAGGCTGGCACCGCCGCGCTGCGTCGCGATCAGGCGGTCGTGGACGCCGCCGGACGGCTGGCGCTCGCCTATGCCGAAGCGGAGGCCGCCGAGCGGCGCTTCGCCCTGGCGGAGGAGGCGCTCAGCCTGACCATCGCGGACGCCCGCGCGGCGCTCGTGCTCGTGGAGGAGGGGCGGGAGCCTCTGCTGCGCGGCATCCAGGCCGAAAGCGAGGCGGCGGCCGCTCGCGCGACCCTTGACGAGGCCCAGGCCGAGCGGGACGCGGCCTTCGCGCGCCTCACGGCCGTCGCCATGCTGCCCGTCCCGGGGCCGTCGAGCGCCGACAGCCTCCTGAATGATGCGCCGGTGCGGACGGCCGTCGAAGCCGCTTCGGGGACGCCGGCCGTGCGCGTCGCCGAAGCCGAACGCGAGGCGGCCGAGCGGCGCATCGCCGTGGAGCGTGTGCGCTCGCGGCCGGATGTCAGCGCCAGCGTCGGCGTCCGGCGCTACGAAGCTGAGGATGCGACGGCCCTGACCTTCGGTATCAGTATGCCTTTGCCCCTGTTTGATCGGAACCGCGGCAATATCGATGCGGCGCAGGCGGAGTTCCGCGCCGCAAACGCCCGTCTGGCCGGCGCCCGGCAAGAGGCCGAGGCCGATCGTCAGGCGGCGGTCGCCCGGCTCAACGCTTCGGTGAGTCGCGTCGCGGCCGCTGACGCCGGGGTGTCCTCATCGGAGGAAGCCTATCGCCTGTCCCGGATCGGCTTCGAGGCCGGCCGCATCTCGCAAC
>JAAXIW010000239.1:0-61744 GCA_012270135.1 Brevundimonas sp.
GAGGAAGCCTATCGCCTGTCCCGGATCGGCTTCGAGGCCGGCCGCATCTCGCAACTGGAGCTGCGCGGAACCCGCGCCGCCCTCATCACCGCCCGCAACGCCGCCGTCGACGCCCGCCTGGCGCGCGTCCGCGCCGAAATCGATCTCGCGCGCCTGCAAGCGCGCGCACCCTTCGGAGGGGGCCAATAATGCGCAAGCCGCAATCCAACAGAACGCTGCTCATTGGCGGCGTCGCCGCCGTCGTCCTGCTCGGAGGCGGCGGGCTGTTCCTGGCTCTCAATCGCGACGCGCGGCCGGCCGCCGAGGGCGAGGCCGGTCACGCGGAAGAGGAGGGGCACGCGGAAGGCGAGGGCGCCGAGGCCCCCGAAGGCGTCGTGGCGCTCACGGCCGAACAGATCCGCGCCGCCGGCATCGCCGTGGTCGCCGTCGGCGCCGGCGGCGGGTCAGAGACCCGGCTGGCGGGACGCGTCGAGCCCATGGTCGATGCGCGCGCCGCCGTGGCCGCCTCGGTCGGCGGCCGGGTCGAGCGCGTGCTCGTCGCGCCGGGGCAGTCCGTGCGCGCCGGTCAGGCCCTCGCCACATTGGTCAGCGGCGACGCCGCGACCTTCCGCGCCGACGCCGACGCGGCGGTGGCGCAGGCCGAAGCCGCGCGCCAGGCCTATCACCGCGATCGCAACCTGGCCGACCAGGGCGTGGTGGCCCGGCAGGAGGTGGAGACCTCCCGAGCCCAGTCGCTCAGCGCCGAGGCGTCGGCGCGCGCCGCCCGCGCCAGGGCTTCGGCGGCCGGATCGCCAAACGCTTCGGGACGGCTGAGCGTGACCAGCCCGATTTCGGGCGTCGTCACCTCGGTGCAGGTCGGCCCCGGAGGCTTTGTCCCCCAGGGCGGCGTCGTCGCCGAGGTCACCAACCCCGCGCGGATTGAACTGGTCTTCAACGCGCCGCCGGCTCTGGCCGCCCAGGTCCGCGCCGGATCGCGCCTGAGGGCGACCGGGCCCAACGGGGAATTCGAAGCCGTCGTCACCGGCGTGGCGCCCGGCGCCGGCGCCGAGAGCGGCGCGACGATCATTCGCGCCCGGCCGTCGGGCGTGTCGCTGCCGCCGACGGGATCCGCCGTCACCGGCGCCATCGTTACGGGCGATGCCGTCCCCGGCGGCCTGACGGTCCCCAGCGAAGCCGTGCAGACCATCGAAGGCGCGACGGTCGTGTTCGTTCAGGTCCAGGGCGGCTTCCGGGCCGTCCCGGTGCTGGCCGGTCGTCAGGCGGGAGGGCGCACGGAGATCCTGCGCGGCCTCGACGAGGGTGAACGCATCGCCGCCGCCAACGCCTTTCTCTTGAAAGCCGAACTCGCCAAGGGCGAGGCCGGCGATGACGACTGAGGCGCGGCATGTTCAAATCCATCATTGAAGCCTCGGTGCGCTTCCGCTGGTTCGTTGTGTTGGCGACCGCGCTGGTCGCCGCGCTCGGTCTGTTCGAACTGACCAAGCTGCCGATCGACGCCGTTCCGGACATCACCAACCGGCAGGTCCAGATCACCACCGTCGCCCCGGCGCTCGCGCCGGAACAGATCGAGCGGCAGGTCACCTATCCGCTCGAGACGGCCATGGCCGGCATTCCCGGACTGACCAGCACTCGCTCGTTGAGCCGCAACGGCTTCAGCCAGATCACGGTCATCTTCACCGACCAGACGGACATCTATTTCGCGCGCCAGCAGGTGGCCGAACGCCTCGCCCAGGCGCGCGAAAGCATGCCCGAGGGCGTGGAGCCGGCATTGGCGCCGATCACCACCGGCCTCGGCGAGGTCCTGATGTGGACCGTGGACTATCTGCCGTTCAACAGCCGCAACCTCGCCCGGCCGGGACAACCCGGCTGGCAGCCAGGCGGCGTCTACCTGACCCCCGAGGGGGAGCGGTTGACCACGCCCGAGGCGCGCGCCACCTACCTGCGCACTGTTCAGGACTGGATCGTCGCGCCGCAGATGCGGACGACGCCCGGGCTCGCCGGCGTCGACACCATCGGCGGCTATGTGAAGGAATACGCCGTCCGCCCCGACGCCGCCCGCCTGTCAGCGTATGGGCTGGGGCTGGGCGACCTCGTCACGGCCCTGGAGCGGGCCAACACCCAGGCCGGAGCCGGCTACGTCCAGCGCGGCGGCGAGGCGCTGACCGTCCGGACCGACGCCCTGGCCTCCACCGTCGAGGATCTTGCCCAGGCCCCGGTCGTCAACCGGGGCGGCCTGGTGGTGCGCGTCGCCGATGTGGCGTCGGTCGAGGTCGGGCAAGCTCCGCGGCTGGGCGGCGCGAGCCGCGATGGCCACGAGTCGGTGCTCGGCACGGCCTTGATGATCGCCGGCGGCAACAGCCGCACCGTGGCCCAGGCCGCCGGAGAGCGCCTCGAGGAGGTGCGCGAGACCCTGCCCCCCGGGATCGAGGCGGTGACCGTGCTCGACCGAAGCGCCCTGGTGAACTCCACCATCGGCACGGTGGCGCGCAATCTGACCGAAGGCGCCCTGCTCGTCATCGTCGTGCTGTTCCTGCTGCTGGGGAACCTGCGGGCGGCGAGCATCACCGCCCTGATGATCCCGATCAGCTTCCTGTTCGCCGTCATCGGCATGAACCGCTTCGGCATCAGCGGAAACCTGATGAGCCTCGGCGCCCTCGACTTCGGCCTGATGGTCGACGGGGCGGTGGTGGTGGTGGAGAATACCCTGCTGATGATGACCCGGCGGCGCGCGGAATTAGGCCGCATGCTCAGCCGTCACGAACGACTGGACGTCGCCATGGCCGCGGCCCGGCAGATGGTGAAGCCGGCCGCCTTCGGCCAGCTGATCATTCTGCTGGTCTTCACCCCCCTGCTGATGCTCGAGGGCGTGGAGGGTAAGACCTTCATTCCCATGGGGGCGACCGTCATGCTCGCCCTGGTCGGCGCCTTCATCTTCTCCTTCACCTTCGTCCCGGCCATGACTGCGCTGCTGGTACGCGACCCGAAAAGCGCCCACCTCGACGCCAACGACCGCGTGCAGGAGCACGAAACCCGCGTCCTGCGCTTCGCCCGCCGCTGGATCCAACCCGCGATCAGCGCCGCCGTAGACAAGCCCCGTGTCGTGCTCGCCTCGGCCCTGGGCGCCTTGGTCGTCGGCAGTCTGGCCTTCGCCACCCTCGGCCGGGAGTTCATTCCCACCCTCGATGAGGGCGATATCGCCATGCAGGCCCTGCGGGTGCCGTCCGCTTCGCTGGACCAGTCCTTGGCTATGCAGATGGCCCTCGAGCGGGTCGTCAAGGCCCAGCCCGAGGTGGAGACGGTGTTCTCGCGCACCGGCACGGCGGAGGCCGCCGTCGATCCCATGCCGCGTAACATCTCCGACAGCGTGATCATCCTCAAGGACCGAGGCGACTGGCCAGACCCGGGCCTCGAAAAGGAGGCGCTCATCGAGCGCATTGAGGAGGCGGTTAGTCAGCAGATCGGCAATAATTTCGAGTTCAGCCAGCCGATCGAACTGCGCTTCAACGAACTGATCTCCGGCGTCCGGACCGATTTGGCGGTGCTGGTCTACGGCGACGACTTCGACACCCTGCAGAGGGTCGGCGAGCAGGTGGCTCGCGCATTGGAGGAAACACCGGGTTCCGCCGACGTTCGAGTGGAACAGGCGTCGGGGTTGCCGACGCTGACGGTCAGCGTCGACCGCTTCGCGGCGGCCAACTACGGCCTGTCGGCGGCGGACGTCTCGGAGGCGGTCTCCACCGCCATCGGCGGAACAGAGGCTGGACGCATCTTCGAAGGGGATCGGCGCTTCGACGTTGTCGTCCGTCTGCCCGAGGCGACCCGCAACGATCCAACCAGCCTGGCCGCCCTGCCGATCGTCTCCTCGACCGGCGTGGTGGTGCCCCTGTCCTCGGTGGCGCGCATCCAGACCGCCGAGGGGCCCAACCAGATCAGCCGCGACAACGGCAGTCGGCGCATGGTGGTGCAGGCCAACGTCCGCGGCCGGGATCTCGGCGGTTTCGTCACGGATGCGCAGACGCGGGTGGAGCGGATCGATCTTCCGCCGGGCGTCCGGCTCGATTGGGGCGGTCAGTTCGAGAATCTCAAGCGCGCCGAACAGCGTCTGGGCCTCGTGGTTCCGATCGTATTCATCCTCATCGGGGTCCTGCTTTTCATGGCCCTCGGCTCATTCGCTGAAGCCGGTCTGGTGTTCGCCTGCGTCCCGCTCGCCTTGGTCGGCGGGGCCCTGGCGCTGCTCTTGCGCGGCATGCCCTTCTCCGTCTCGGCGGCGGTCGGCTTCATCGCCGTCTCGGGGGTGGCGACCCTGAATGGCCTGGTGCTGATGCAGGCCATCCGCGAGCGGCTGACGGCGGGCCTGGTGCCGCGTGAGGCCGCGATCGAAGGGGCGTCCAGCCGCCTGCGGGCGGTTCTGACCACCGCCCTGGTGGCCATCGTGGGCTTTATTCCCATGGCCATCGCCCACGGGGCCGGGGCCGAGGTCCAGAAACCATTGGCCACAGTGGTCATCGGGGGCCTTTTGACGGCGACTGCGTTGACACTGCTGGTGTTGCCCACCTTCGCCGCCAAGGCGGTGAAGCATCGCAAGGCGGAAGGGATCGAGGATTGATGAGCGAACGAGACGAGACGGAAGGCGTCCAGCGCCGCACCCTGCTGGTGGTGTTGATCCTCAACGCCGCCCTGTTTGTAGGGCTCGGGATCGGCGGCTTGCTCGCCGATTCCAGCGCTCTGCTGGCCAATGCCCTGGACAATGCGTCTGACTCCGCCGTCTACCTCATCAGCTTTCTGGCGGTGGGCCGCGCCCTGATCTGGAAGACCCGCGCCGCCCGGGCCTCCGGAATCCTGCTGCTGATCTTCGCTGCGGGCGTCCTGCTGGACGTGCTGAGACGAACGCTGATGGGGACGGAGCCCATAGGCTGGACGATGATGGGCATGGCGGTGGTCGCCGCCATCGTGAACCTGGTGTGCCTGGAACTGATCCGGCGCCAACGCAGCGAGGATGTGAACATGAAGGCCGCCGAGACCTTCAGCTTCAACGATTTCGCCTCCAACGGCGGCATCCTGATCGCGGGTGGCCTGGTCCTGTGGCTGGATCAGTCCTGGCCGGATCTGGTCGTGGGCCTAATCGTGGCCGGCATCGCCGTGAAGGGCGGCGTCGACATCCTCCGCGACTCCCGGGCCGAAACGAGAGCGGGGGAAGAAGCCTGAGTGACGACGGCGGCTACGCCCATGATCACACGGCCGGGGCCAAAGCCCGGGTCGGTGGCGAAGTGAGCGGCCCGCGCTGATAACCATTCCTTGCCCCGTTGCGGACTAGGCTGCGCCCATGGTCCGCAGCGACGCCGCGCCGATGAAGTCCCGCCCACCGCGCATCGCCCGCGGCGGCTGGCTCGACGCGCTCCGCTTCATCGTCGGGGCGCTGATCATCCTCTACCATTTCCGCGAGGCCTCGCCGGTCCCGCTGCCCCAGCTGCATCCGGTGTTCGACCGCGGCTATCTGCTCACCGACTTCTTCATCATCGACTCCGGTTACGTCCTGGCGCGCATCTACGGCGACCGGCTCGCCGCCGGTCAGGCGTCGCTGCGCGCCTATGCGCGCCAGCGGCTGCTGCGGGTCATTCCGGCCCACCTCGTCGTCAGCCTTATCCTCGTCGTCCTCGTCGGCGGCGCGGCTCTGGCGGGGATCGCGCCCAGCAACCCGCGCTGGTTCGACTGGTCGCAGCTGCCGGCCCAGGTGCTGCTGCTCCAGGCCTGGGGCGTGCCGGGCGGGCAGGGGTGGAACGCCCCGACCTGGACGCTCTCGGCCCTGATTGCCTGCTACCTCCTGCTGCCCTGGATCTGCCGGGCCCTGTGGCGCTGGCCGCCGATCGCCGTGGTGATCGGCGCGACGCTGCTGGTCGTCGGCGCCGACCTCGCGGCCTCGCTGTGGCTCGGCGATCCGATCTACCGCCTGCCGATGCGCTACGGCGTCCTGCGCGCCTTGCCGCTGTTCCTGCTCGGGGTCGCGGCGGCCTTCTACGGTTCACGCGTCTATGTCGCATCCCGTCTGGCCGGCGCGATCGGGGTCGGCGCCGCCATCGCGCTTGTCATCCTTCAGGCCTTCGGCGCCTTCAGCCTGTTGTCGCTGGGCCTGATGACCGTGATCATCTGGGCCGCCGGGGCCGTATCGGTGCGCAGGCCGTCACGCCTGATCGAACATCTGGCCCTGATGTCGTTCTCGATGTTCCTGACCAATGAGGTCACCCGTATCGTTTGGTTCGGCCTGCTCGACGCCCTGGGCCAGGACGCCCTGTCGTCGGGGGTTCGCTGGGCGCTGTGGTCGATCGGTTTCATCGGCGCCTTCGCGGCCGCGGCGGTGTTCCGCTATGGCTTCGACCGGCCGGTGCAGAGCTGGCTCAACCCGTCGCGCGTCAGGCTGGCGGCTGCGGACAGGAACGCACCCGCGACGCCTCGGGCGTCAGGCGCCGTTGTGGCGGCCGAACACGCGGGTTGAACCATCGTTGAGGATCAGGACGGTCGTATAGGGTTCGCGCCCGGCGGCTTCCATGCCCGGCGAGCCAGCCGGCATGCCGGGGGCGCTCAGCGCCCGGGCGGCGGGGCGTTCGCTGAGCAGCCGGTCGACGTCGCCGGCCGGAACATGGCCCTCGATCGCATAGGGGCCGACGACCGCCGTGTGGCAGGAGGCCAGCCGGTCCGGAACGCCATGTTGCGCCCGGGTCGGCGCGAGATCTTCGCGCTCGACGACCTCGACGGTCCAGCCGGCCTGGCGCATGTGGGCGATCCAGCCGCCGCAGCAGCCGCACCAGGGCGTCTTGTAGGCGGTCATCCGCTTCGGCGGCGCGGCGAGGGCCGGGGCGGCTAAGGCGGCGAGGGACAGGCCGCTCAGGATGGACCGGCGGTCAAGGATGGTCGGAGAACGGTTCATGGCGGTCCTGGGTGACGATGACGCCGCGGCTTAGCCGGGCGTGTGACCTGCGTGCCCGCCGCTCTGCGGCGTTTCGGGAGCGGGCGCCGGAGCCGGGGCGGGTGCGTCCGGAGCCGGGGCCGGAGCGTTCATCTCGTCGCAGCACTCCATGGCGGCGCCGGGGGCCATGTCCTTGCAGCAGGCGCAGGCCTCCGCCGCGAGCACCGCGCCGGCGCTGAGGGCGAGGAAGGCGGCCGCCGCGGCGGCGATCTTGAGGGTCATCGCGGGTCTCCTTGAAATCGAGCCGCCTTGATCGGCCCGCGGGCGTCCGCCGTCAATGGGCGACCCCTGCGGTCAGGTGTCCACCCGTTCGACCGCGACCCAGCGTCCGCCGCGCTTCTCGACCACGAAGCGGGCGGACGTTTCCTCGAAGGCCGGCACGTCGCCGTCCCGGAACCAGATCCACGCGCGCGACCGGCTGCCCGGGCGCACGAAATAGGCGCGGCTGGAGCCGGCGTCCTGCCATTCGATGGTGACGGTCTTGCGGAGGGGCATGGCAAGAACAAAAGCAGAACACGAAGCGGGGTCAAGCCGGCTTCGCGCGCCCGCCGTCGTCATCCACAGGCGCACGCCGGGACGCCGCCCAGAAGGCTAAGGGCTCCGCCCTCGCGCGGGTCAGGGTGAAGCGGCTGCGCCGCCGGACCGGCCGGTCTCCCCGACCTTCCGCGCGGTCATGCTGTTCATTTTCATCATCGTCGTCGGCTTGTGCAGGCCGGGCGATCCCCCTCCGGCCGGTCCGCCCTGGCCCTTGCTACCCCGGTCTCGCCGACGCGCAGGGTTTCAGGCGCGCAGTTCGCGTGCCTGCAACCCTTGCCCGTCGCCCGGCCCCTCGACGAATTCGCGGACCTCGGCCTCGATGGCGGTGTCCGTTGTGTCGAGCAGCACCGCGGCGGTGTCGCGCATCAGGGACCACGACCACCGGGCGATGACGATCGCGCCGACGATGCCCATCAGCGGGTCTAGCCAGACCCATCCCATAGCGGCCCGCAAGCAGGGCGATGATCGCCAGCACCGAGGTCAGGGCGTCGGCCAGCACATGGATGTAGGCGGCGCGCAGGTTGTTGTCGCGATGGCCGCCATGACCGTGCTGGTGATCATGGTCGTCGTGATGATCGTGGTCGTGGTGATGGCCATGCCCGTGGCCATGACGACCGTGGTGGTGCCCCCCGCCGGACAGAAGGACGGCGCTGACCAGATTGACCACGAGACCCAGGATGGCGACCAGCGTCGCCTGGCCGAAGGCGACCGAGCGCGGATCGATCAGGCGGCCGATGGACTCTCCCGCGATCCCGAGCGCCACGATGCCCAGAACCAGCGCCGAGGCGAACCCCGCCAGGTCCCCGACCTTGCCGGTCCCGAAGCTGAAGCGCCGGTTGGCGGCATGCCGCTTGGCGTAGGCGTAGGCGCCGGCCGCAACGGCCAGGGCGCCGGCGTGGGTCGCCATGTGAAAGCCGTCGGCCAGCAGGGCCATCGAGCCGTAGACCAGGCCGGCGATGATCTCCCCGACCATCATGACGGCCGTCAGGCCGACCACCCACAGCGTTCGCCGTGCGCTGTCGTCGTGCGAACGGCTGAGGAAATAGTGGTCGTGGGTCAGATAGTCGGTCTCGGACGCGGACATGGCGCGGGCCTTACTTTGAATAGCGGCGAATGATGGCGATCAACTCGTCGGCGCCGCCCTGCCGGGCGTCCTCGCTCAGATCGGGATGAGCGACGTGGTGGCGCAGATGGTCTTCAATCAACTCTTCCAGAAGCCCGCCCATGGCGCCCCGCGCGGCCGCGACCTGCTGCAGGATTTGCGAACACCCGGCTTCAGACTCGATGGCGCGCTCTATTGCGCTGAGCTGACCCGAGATCCTCCGGACCCGCGCGACGAGCTTCTTCTTGTTCGTGGAGGTATGCGCCATGGATACTCCCCTATAGTATCTTGCACCGGCGCGCGACACCTCCTATGAGGCCGCTTCCTGTTGGGGAGTAGCTTCCGGCGTCTGATCGCCGGGGTCGGATCAACACACTCGCGTTTCGGCGCGCGGTCCGACCAGCGGAACCGCCGCCTAGCGAGACCAGCGCGTCCCACCGCCGCACCGGCCGGGGAGGGAAGCGCTGTTCGTTGCCGGGTGGATGCTCGTCATGACTCCTGTCGCCATCGCCGTTCTGTCTCTCAGCATGTCTACCGACGCCTTCGCCGCCGCCGTTGGGCGTGGTGCTTTGCATCGACCGAACCTGGCCGGCGCCGTGAAGGCAGGCCTGGTATTCGGGTGTATCGAGGCCATCACCCCGGTGATTGGCTGGGGGCTCGGCATGGTCGCTGCAGGCCTCGTCGAACGCGTGGATCATTGGATCGCCTTCGGTCTCCTCGCCGCTGTTGGCGGCAAGATGATCTGGGAAGCGACCCGTCCCCTGGCTGAGGATGCCCCACGCCGGTCCGGACCTTGGGCGCTGATCGCCATGGCGGTCGGGACCAGCATCGACGCGGCGGCTGTTGGCGTCGGCCTGGCCTTCATCGGAGCCAATATCTGGGTTATCGCGGCCTCAATCGGCGTCACGACCTTCCTGCTGACCACGATCGGCATGCTGATTGGCCGGGCCGTCGGCCAGCGTTTTGGCAAGATCGCCGAGCTTCTGGGAGGGCTCGCGCTTGTCGCGCTCGGTCTGATGATCCTGCTTGAGCACCTCGGCGTCATCGGCGCGTGATTGCCAGGACCCTACCGGCTCGACAGGGTGCGCAGGTCATCACCTATGCGATCGATCCGAGTTCTGCGATCACCGGACACCGAACCCGCCCGCCTTCGCTGCAGTCCGCGACGGCCTGCTTAAGCACCGTCCGGAGCCGCTCCAGATCCGCGATTTTGGCGTCCACGCTGGCGATGTGGTCCTGGGCCATGTCGCGGACTTCGCAGCAGGCCTGGACGCCCGGCTCACTCAACGCGATCAGCCGCCGAATGGCGTCGATGCCGAATCCCAGTTCGCGGGACCGGCGGATGAAGCGCAGGCGTTGGGCGTGTTCCGGCTCATAGCTCCTGTGTCCGCCCTCGGTGCGGGCCGGGGCGGGCATCAGGCCGATCCGCTCGTAGTAGCGCACCGTTTCCAAGTTCACCCCGGCGCTCTCTGCGAGGCGCCCGATCGTCAAACTTCGTGCGGACATGGCTCTTGATCCCGTAGCGGCTACGGGTTGTAGCCTGTAGCAGAAATCGAACGGGAGGCCCCATGGCCATCGATCAAGACCGGCCCAACATTCCTGAGGTCGCCGTCAGCGCCTCGGCCGCCATCGGCGGTGTGGCCTCGGTGTTCGCCTGGGCCGCGTGCTGTGTACTGCCTCTGGCTCTCTCGGTGGCGGGCGTGTCCTTCGCCGGCGCCGCGGTCATCGCGGGCGCGCGAACCTGGCTGACGCTTCTGGCCGCCGTCATCTTGGCCGCCGGCTGGCTGCTGCATTGGCGTCGCCTGCGGATGTGTCGGAAGGACGCATCCTGCCGCCGGCCCTCGCGTCTGGCGTTCTGGCTGCTGGTGATCGCCAGCCTGCTGATCGTCCTGTCCCTGGCCTGGCAGCCCTACATCGAACCATGGGCCATGCCGCGACTGGCGGCCATGCGATGAGCCCCGCCATCGTTCTGGAATCGACGCTGACCTGCCCGCACTGCGGTCACGTCGCGACCGAGACCATGCCCACCGACGCCTGCATCTGGTTTTACGATTGCCTCGGTTGCGGCGTGAAGCTGAAGCCTCAACCCGGCGATTGCTGCGTGTTCTGCTCCTATGCCGACGTGCCGTGTCCGCCGATCCAGGTGGATGGAAAGGGCTGTTGCGGCTAGGCTTAGGCGGCACTGCTGCATTCCGGAGTTCGCCGTGACCGATCACGCCACGCCCAACCTGCCGTCGCGGGATTTCGAAGCTACGTCCCAGTTCTACACTCGACTGGGCTTCCAGCAGGGCTGGCGCGACGAAGGGTGGATGATCCTGAAACGGGGCGGGCTGACGCTTGAGTTCTTCCCGCACCCGGAACTTGATCCGCTGACCAGCAACTTCAGCTGTTGCCTGCGGCTTGACGATCTCGACGCGTTCTACGCCGTGTGCCTTGGCACCGGACTGCCGGAGACGTGCTGGGGCCAACCCCGATTGCACGCGCCCAAGATCGAGGAGTCGGGCATGCGGATCGGCGCGCTCATCGACCCGGACGGAACCCTGATCCGCCTGATCCAGAACTGAGGCTTCGCGCCTTGCCCCGATGCACGCGTTGCGCGAGACTCGCGTCATGAAGACTTCGATCGATCATCTGCCGCCGCGCAAGCAGGTGGAACTGCGCCGGGTGGTCGAGGTGATCCGCGAGTCGTTCGCCGAAACCGTCTCGACCCGTCGGGCCGAGCGGCTGAAGAACGGCAAGATCCTCAAGATCATCCTCTACGGATCGTATGCGCGCGGCGATTGGGTCCATGATCCGGTCGGACGCTACTTCTCGGATTTCGATCTGTTGATCGTTGTCGATCATGAGGATCTGACCGACGGCGAGTTCTGGCATGACGCCGAGAACAAGCTGATGCCGGGCGAGACCCTGATCCGCACGCCGGTGAGCCTTATCGTGCACAGTCTGGAAGACGTGAACGAGCAGTTGGACCGCGGGCGATACTTCTGGGCCGACATCGTGCGTGAGGGCATCGTTCTCTTCGACACGCCCGGCGCCAAGCTGCGCAAGCCGGCTGACCTGAAAGCTCAGGTTGCCCTTAAGGAAGCGGAGGAGTTCTTCGGAGATTGGACGCAGAGTTCGGCCAGCTTTGCTCGTGGCGCGAAATTCTATATGGGCGAGGGCGCTGATCCTAAGCTCGCCGCGTTCAACCTTCATCAATCGGCTGAACACCTCTACCACTGCGTTTTGCTGGTTGTGACGCTCTACAGCGGCAAGGCGCACAACCTCGCCTTCCTGCGCAAGAAGTGCGAGGCGATCGACGCCCGCCTGGCCGAGGCCTGGCCGCGCGAGACCAAGTTCGAGCGCCGCTGCTTCGAGCTGCTGCGCGAGGCCTATGTGAAGGCTCGTTACTCCAAGCACTACAAGATCAGCGTCGAGGAACTGACCTGGTTGACCCAGCGGGTTGAGGTGCTGCGCGCGCTGGCGACGACTGTGTGCGAGGAACGGCTGGCCCATCTGCGCGAAGCGGCGAGCGATGACCCTTCCGCGTGATTTGATCCCGCCCAGCATGCGCGCGACGCTGGACGCCGCAAGACGGATGGCCGATCCCTTTGAGGACGTCCGCCGACAGCACGATATGCTGCGGGCCAGCGGCGTGCTCGGCATCGCCGAGCGCATGAAGCTGGAGACCCCGCTGGCCTTGGCCGCGATGGGTCGTAACCCGTTCACGGACCGGATGCAGGGCGTCGGCGCCCTGATGAGGGCTCAGACCGACGCGGACCGCGTCTATCGCGCCGCGTTTCCGAATGGCCTGATCGAGCAGGCCGAGCGGATCGCGCAACTGTCCGCCGGCTTCGCCTTGCCGGATGGTCTCGAGCGCTTCAGGACGCCGACGGACAGTTTCGTCGATCGCATCCTCCGACTGTCGGACAGTGGTCTTGGCGCGAGCGCCCTGGCGATCGGGCGACCCGCCCAGATCGAGGCCTTCGCGCGGGCCTCGGCGATGGCCGACATGTTCGCCGAGAGCGACCGGCTGACGCGGGGAGTGCGAGAGGCGGTCGGCGCCTTCTCCATCACGGAGATGCCGCAGTTCGCCAATCTGGCCGGTTATCGCAGTTTCCTCGACGCGGCGGGACTGCGGCTTGCGCACTGGCCGAGACGGCGTCTCCTGACGATGGCGGAGAAGCGCCGTCGCCTGAAGGCCCGCCTTCAGGCCAACTCGGCCCCGCCGCATGTGAAGCGCGCCAAGACTCTGGTTCACCGCTACGAACTGACCTTGAGGGAAATTCTAGATGCCGTGATGGCCGAGACCTACGGTGAGGACTGGGCGGACGAGCGCCTGCCGCTGTGCGACTGCAAGGATTTGCTGGGGAAGTGGAAGAAGCGGGGAGGCGAGGTTTTCGACCATGCCGACTACACCCACTACGCGCGGATCATGAGCCATCCGGAGCATTTCCAGGCGATCTTCGAGGCTGGTTTCGACGACCCAGAGGCGGTGTTCGATCTTCTGAAGCAGGCCGGGAAGCTGCGCGCGGCGTCGCACCATGCGCACCTGTTCACGCCCGAAGATCTGAAGGCGCTCCGCCTGACCTGGAACCAGATCGAAACAGGCTTGATCGCGCTCACTCCGGATTTCGAACTCGAGTGGACGGGTTAAAAGGCGACGAGGTCGGAATCGCCGTCCTCTTAGTGGAGCACTTCCCCGCCGACCGGATCGACCTGACGCAACTGGCCGGCCGCGTCCTGGACAAAGACTTCCACTTGCTCGCCCTTGTCGATCAGCGTCGTCGCCTTCACGAGCGCGGACTCTATGGCGTCGACGCTGAAGTCGAAATGCCCTGAGGGTCGGCCATCGCGAAGCACCCGCCAGTCGCCGTCGCCCCGGATCACCGTGAACTGGATGGTGTCGGACTGCCTCTCCAAGGGATCCCTCCTTCGCTCCAATCCGCGATGCGGATGGCGCCATGAACCTACCGCGACACCGCTTGAGCGTCATAGCATGTAGCCCACATCCGATGCGCCCGTCGGATAGGCGAACATCGTGGTCTTGAGGTCATCCGCAGTCAGTCCATGGCGGATCGCCAAAGCGAAAATATTGATGACCTCGTCCACGTTCGGGCCCACGAGGTGGGCGCCCAACACCCGTTCCGTCCCTTCCTCGACCAAGACCTTGAAGCCGAAGGTGGGTTCGGCCGCTGCGCGTGCTGTGAACCAGTCGGAGGCCTTCTGATTTTTGACTCGGTAGAGCAGACCCTGATCCTTAGCCTCCCTCTCCGTCAGCCCGACCGCCGCGATAGGCGGGATTGTGAAGGCCACGCTCGGGACGCCGCGATAGTTCGGCCTTTCGGAGTTACCGTTCAAAATGTTGGCCGCCACGACCTTGGCGTCGTGGCTGGACACGGGGGTCAGCGGCGGACCGACCTGGGCTGCGTCGCCCGCGGCATAGACGGCTGGATTGGAAACGCTCTGCAGAAATTCGTTGAGCTTCAGGCGGCCTCCTTCATGCTCGACCCCGGCGGCGTCAAGGCCGAGATCGTCGATCGCAGGTCCTCGTCCGGCGGCGTGAATGACCAGATCAGCATGGACATCGACGGCTTTCCCCTTCGTCTGGGCGTGAACCCGAAAGCCTGCGCGCGTCTGCTCGACCGCCTGGACTGTCGTTTCGAGGCGCACGTCAACGCCGAGTTGGCGAAAGCTTTCCATGAGCCAACCGACCACGTCCGGGTCGAACTGGGGAAGCAATCGCTCGCCACGCTGGAGGATTACGACTTCGGCGCCAGCCCGCGCGGCGATGTGGGAGAACTCGGCCGCGATATAGCCTCCGCCGACCAGCACAATGCGCTTTGGCATGTCACCCAGCTCGAGGAAGCCCTCGTTGGTGACCAGATGCTCTTCCCCCGGGATGCCGAGTTTCCTGGGTTCGGCTCCGGCGGCGATGAGCAGGTTCGAAAACTCCAGCGTTTCCTCGCCCACCTCAAGGCTGTTGCGGCCGGTGAGGCGCGCCCGTCCATGAAAAGTGTCGATGCCTCTTTCAGAGTACCGCTCTTGGTGCTTTTGGGGAACGGGATCGGTGAAACCCCGCTTGAAGGCCATGAGGTCGGCCCAAGCAATTCGGGCGTCGCCGGCGACACCCCTGCCTCGCATCCGCCATGTATGATCGACGGCGTTGGCCCCGCTGATCAGCATTTTTTTTGGATCGCAGCCCCGGAGCGCGCACGTGCCTCCAAAGGGACGAAAATCGACAACCGCGACGCTGCGACCAGCAGCGCGAACCCGCATGGCTCCGACCATGGCGGCGGTCCCGGTCCCGATCACCACAAGATCATAATGTTTGGTCATCGATGTATGCTCCGCGCTCGCTCTGTAGCGGCTACCTTGGGACGGACGAGGCGGTACAGTGCCTCGGTCACCACCGCGTTGACGGCGCCAAAGAGAAGGTGCCCGGCGACCCCTCTAGCCTGGGTGAGCAGGGGGTTGTCTCGATTGGGAGCACTGTAGCCGAACACAGGCGTCAGACCTTCGTCGATCATCAAGAGCATGGTCGCTCCAGCACTTCCTCTTCCCGTACTTTCGGCGGCTTGATCTGGTAGAGCGCCGTCTGCGCCCTCTCGGTTACCCTCGTGGCCACGAGACCGGCGATGACGCCGAGGCCTGTCTCCGCAGCCAGCGATTTTGATGGAGTTGCGCATTGTTCTGACTCCCGATGAGCACGCTCCGGCCGCCTCATCCGGCTGGCTTACGACACCGCGACTGTCCCTCGAACGGAACGCTCGGAAGGGGAACGAAGCTGGAGTTGCTTCAGGTTCCCTTCATAGCAGGAGACACCTCAGATTCATGCCAGGCGTGGCCGCGCCCGTCGCCATGCCGCGCGTCAGCTGCGACGACGCGGAAGCGGTGAATCCTGGGCACGTCTTTGGTGGCGGAGCGGATGCACCGGCATTGGCGGCACGATCCCTACGAGCGCCGCGATTGGCCGCATGGTTCAAGCGGCGGTGACCAGCCGTCTCTCCTGCGACGCGCCAAGCCTTGCGCGGCCTCTCAATGGCCTGATCTGACCGAAGCCCGTCCGGCTTCCGCAACCGTTCGCGCGACTTTCTTCCCCGGCCTGACGGCCTTCCTCGCGAGGCAAGAAAGTCGCGCTCCCGGTCCTCCGCTGCGCTGCGGGGCTCCCTGTGCTCGCCTGCGGGCCGCCCGGCCTCCGGTCCGCCGATCGCCATCGAGGCCGCGGCAGGCGTGGCCCGAGATCAGCAAGGAGAGACTTCCATGGCCACCATCGGTTCCTTCACCCAGCAAGCGGACGGCAGCTACAGCGGTTCGATCAAGACCCTGACCCTCAACGTCAAGGCGGCCCAACTCCGGGCCAATGACAAGACCGACGACAAGGCTCCTGATTTCCGCATCTTCTCCGGCCAGACCGAGTTCGGCGCGGCCTGGAAGAAAACGAGCCAGCAGAACCGCGACTACCTGTCGGTCAAGCTCGACGATCCCAGCTTCCCGGCCCCGATCTACGCCTCGCTGGTCGAGATCGATGGCGGACACAGCCTGATCTGGTCCCGCTGAGCGAGCCGCGGCGGCGCTGACGACAGCGCCGCCGCCCCTTCTTCAAATCCCGTCTTGAGGAGGCCGCCATGTCGCGCCCCAACGAACCCTCACGTCCCGACCTCTACACCCGCATCACCCACCAGATCGTCGCCCAGCTCGAAGCCGGCGTCCGGCCCTGGAGCCAGCCCTGGGCCGCATCCGAAAGCGTCAGCCGACCCCTCCGGCACGACGGCACGCCTTACCGCGGCGTCAACGTCGTCCTGCTGTGGGGCGAGGCCGCCGCCCGAGGCTTTCAGTCCTCCACCTGGATGACCTTCCGGCAGGCGCTGGCCCTGGGCGCTCATGTCCGCAAGGGCGAAAAGGGTTCCACCGTCGTCTACGCCGACCAGCTGGTCCGCATCGACGATGACGACGCCGGGGAGGAGACGACCCGACGCATTCCGTTCCTGAAGGCCTACACGGTCTTCAACGTCGAACAGATCGAGGGTCTCCCGGCCTCGTCCGCCCCGGCGCCCGCGCCGGTCCTGAACCTCGGTCAACGGATCGCCCGGGCCGAGACGTTCTTCGCCGCGACGGGCGCCGACGTCCGTCATGGCGGCGGCTGCGCCTTCTATGCGCCGGGACCGGACTTCGTGCAGATGCCGGTGTTCGAAAGCTTCCGCGATCCGGAAGCCTACTACGCGACGCTGGGCCACGAGCTGACGCACTGGACCAGGCACCCCGCTCGGCTCGACCGCGACTTCGGACGCCGCCGGCATGGAGACGCCGGCTACGCCCGGGAAGAACTGGTGGCCGAAATCGGCGCCGCCTTCCTCTGCGCCGACCTGGGGCTGGCTCTCGAGCCGCGCGAGGATCACGCCGCCTATGTCGCCTCATGGCTCGAGGTGCTGCGCGACGACAAGCGATTCATCTTCTCAGCCGCCGCCCACGCCCAGCGCGCCGTGGACTTTCTTCATGCGGCCGGCGAGGGCGGCTGACGCCGGGGACGTAAAAGATGCAGGGGCGCGCGCCGGTCATGGCTGGCGCGCGCGTCACCTGCGCTGTAACCTTGGGGTCTTGCTGGACGTATTGAGCTTGATGATCGGACGTCGAACAACTGCGGCCTGGGCGCCGGCCATTCTGGCCGTGTTCGCCCTGCTGTTCGCGTCGAGCCCGGTCACGGCCTGGGAGACTCCGGCCGCGGCCATGTCGATGCCGATGGCGACCGCCGACGGCTCCAGTCCGGATGCCCCCTGCGATCCCGTGAAGATGAGCTGCGCTCGGCTGTGCGCCGTGCTCTGCCATGGCCTGGTTCCGACGCCCGCCGCGGCCGTCCCGGTAGCGGCCTCCGCCGATGTGCACGATCGTTTACCGGCCGACGCCCTCGCGGGGGTGGAGCCGGAAGCGGAGGACCCGCCCCCTCGAACCTGATCTCCACCGACGATCCTTTTCTCAGAAAACCGATCCATGGAGATCAACAATGAAACGTGCTTTTTCGCTCGCGGCCCTCGTGCTGCTGACCTCGGCCTCGGCTGCCTTCGCGGCCGCGCCCGCCTCGGGGGGCACGGCCGCCGCCTCCTGCGCCGCGCTTCTCGCGGCCTGCTGTACCGCCGGACCCTGCTGCTGCGCCGCTGACGGAGGACGCCCGCGCGAAAGCGCGGGCGTCTGCCTCCGAGGCCGCTTCCCTCCTCATGATCCGTCCGGCTGGGGCGTCCGACAGGACGGCGGGCGAGCGGCCGTGCAGCGGTCGCCGAGGGGAGGACGTGCAGCACCGGAGGCCTACGGGGCGAGGGGGGTGACGGTCAAGGGCAGGATAGGCTTTGCGCCGGCAACGTCTGACAGACCCACCTCCCGATGGCCCGCCTCACCCTTCGCGTCTCGCCCGATCTGATCCGCCGGTTCGACGCCGCGGCGGCGGGGCAGGGCGGGCGCTCGCGCTTGCTTCGCCGGCTCATGGAGGGGGCTGCGCAGGCGTCCTTTCCGGCGCCGCCGGAGGCGGTCAGCGCGCCCAGGTCGGGCAAGCTGACCCTGCGCCTCGGCGAGACCGACCTGCGTCTCCTGGAGGCCGAGGCCGCCGCCGTCGGGCTGTCGCGAACCCAATGGAGTGTCGCGCTCATCCGGCGGCGGTTGCGGGATCGTCCGCAGTTCAGCCGTCCCGAGGCCTTGGCGCTGATCGAGGTGCGGCGCGAGCTGCGGCGCATCGGCGTGAACATCAACCAGATCGCCCGCGCCCTGAACACGGCGGTGATGGAGGGGCAGGTGCTCGATCTGGAGATGGCCCAGCTCGGCGCCTTTCAGGCTGAGATCGCGGCCTGGGTGGAAGCGCTCGGCGAGGCCTTTGACGGCAACCTGTCCTATTGGGCCGGGCGGCCGTGAGCGACTTCCGCTCGCCGCGCGGGTTCGAGGAAGCCTTGCGGCCGCCGGTCGATCCGCGCCGCGCGCGGATCACGCCCGCGGTGCTTCGGCCGTCTCGGAACAGAGGGCAGGAGTCGGCCGCCCGCTTCATCCGGGTCCTGCGCCGGGCGCCGGAGGTGATGGTCAAGGTGACCGGCCGTACCCGGGACGGCGGCCACCTGAAGGCGCACCTCGACTACATCAGCCGCAATGGCGCCCTGACTCTGGAAGGGCCGGACGGGGAGCGGCTGGACGGGCGCGCTGAGGTGCATGCGCTCGCCCGCGACTGGGCCGAGGAGTTCGCGATGGAACCGGGACGCAGGCGTGACGCCTCGGTCTCCCTGTCGATCGTGCTCAGCATGCCGGCGGGGACGGATGCGGTGCGTCTGCACGACGCCGCCCGGGCCTTCGCGGCCGAGACCTTCAGCGAGCGCTTCCCCTATGTCTTCGCCCTGCACGACGAGGGACGGCACCCGCACGTGCATCTGACGGTGCGCCGGCTGGGACGCGAGGGCGAGCGGCTGAATCCGCGCAAGGCCGACCTGCAGATCTGGCGCGAGGGCTTCGCCCGGGCGCTGCGCGACCGGTCCATCGAGGCGGAGGCCACCCCGCGGCGGACGCGCGGCGTGACCCGAAAGGCGGAGCGGACGCCGATCCGCAAGATGCGGGAGCGGTTCGTGGCGGGGAAGGGCGATCTGCCCGAGACGCTCGCCGCCGCCTACCGCGACGCGCTCCGGGGCGACGGCGGGGAGGGACCGTGGCTGGAGGCAATTCAGGCGCGTGAACTGGCGATGCGGCGCGCTCTGGTCGCGGAAGCGGTTCGACTGGGTCGGTCCGATCGGCTGGCGGATCGCACCCTGGCCCTGGTGGTGGAGCGGTTCGTGCGGGACCGGCCCGGGCCGAAGACGCGCGACCAGGCCTTGAGGGACGCAGGCGTCGATCGCTCGACCGGGCGAGAGCGAAGCCGATGAAGCGGCGCGACTCCACGGGCCCGGTTGCGGAGTGTCAGAAACAGAACTATATTTCTGACACGGAGACGATCATGCAAGTCCTTGCTGAACAGATCATGGAGCGCGTCCGGGCCCTGCCGGAGGGCGCGCCGGTCGCCGCCAAGGGGCTGCTCCATCTGGGCAGCCGCGCGGCGGTGGATCAGGCCCTGTCGCGCCTCGTGCGACGGGGGCGGCTCGTGCGCGCCGGGCGCGGCGTCTACATGCGTCCGCTGGAAAGCCGCTTCGGATCGCGGACGCCTTCGGTGGAAACGGTCGTGCGCGCGGTGAGCGAGCAGCGCGGCGAGGTCGTCGCCTCCAACGGGGCGGCGGCGGCCAACGCTCTGGGCCTGACCACCCAGGTGCCGATCCGCATGGTCTATCTGACCAACGGCAAGAGCCGGCTCCTCAACGTTGGCAAGCAGACGGTGGAGTTCAAACATGCGCCGGCATGGCAGCTGCTCCTGGCCGATCGTCCGGCCGGCGAAGCAGTTCGCGCCCTGGCCTGGCTGGGGCCGGAGAAGGCCGCGACGGCGCTGGAGGCCCTGAAACGAAAGCTGGGACCCGCCGCCTTCGGCGAACTGGTGTCCGTCGGACCGCGTCTGCCCACCTGGCTGGCGCGGTCGGTCAGCCAGGCGGCCCATGTCTGAAATCTTCCTGCAGCTTTCGGCCGAGGACCGCGCTGAAGCCCTCGCGGCGGCGGCGTCGGACTCCGGCCGGCCCGCCCATCTGCTCGAGAAGGACGTCTGGGTCGTCTGGGCCCTGAACGCGCTGTTCGAGTCGCCCTTGGGCGAAGGCCTGGTCTTCAAGGGCGGGACATCCCTGTCCAAGGCCTACGACGTCATCCAGCGGTTCTCGGAAGACATCGATCTGACCTGGGACATCCGTCGCCTGCTTCCCGATCTGGCCGATGCGCCTGAAGACCCCGTGCCGCAGACTCGCGCCGAGGAGCGGCGCTGGTCCCGGGACGTTCAGCGGCTGTTGCCGCTCTGGGTAGAGGGCGAGGTGCGGCCGCTTCTGGAGGCCCGGATCGCCGCAGACGGCGTCGGCGCCACGGTGCGGATCGAAGGCGCCAAGGCCTTCGTCGACTATGCGCCGACCAGCACTGGCACCGGCTATGTCTCGCCCAGCGTGATGCTCGAGTTCGGCGCGCGGGCGACCGGCGAGCCGAGCGCGCCGCGACCCGTGGTCTGCGATGCGGCGGCCCATCTGCAAGGCGTCGTCTTCCCGACCGCCACGCCGCGGGTGATGGCGGCCGAGCGGACGTTCTGGGAGAAGGCCACCGCCGCCCACGTCTATTGCGCGCAGGGACGACTCCGGGGCGATCGCTTCTCTCGCCACTGGCACGATCTGTCCCGACTGGACGCGGCCGGCTTCGCCGAGACCGCGATCGCGGATCGGGCGGTCGCCGAGGCGGTCGCGCGCCACAAGGCGATGTTCTTCCGCGAGACCGCCGACGGCGCGGAGATCGACTATGGACAGGCGGTCACGGGCGGGCTGCGTCTGAAGCCTGAAGGCGCCTCGCTGGAGGCCCTCGGGGATGACTACCGCCGGATGGTCGAGGACGGCCTGCTGGAGGCGGACGCCGAGCCATTCGAGAAGCTCATGGAGACGTGTGCGGCGCTCGCGGACCGCGCCAACGCCGCGGCGACGGGTTGACCCCGCGCTACGCCCCGATCGAGCAGGAAGCGATCCTGCTCAAGGCGGTCTGGGACATGATCGACGACATGGTCAATCTGGAGATCTTCGAGTACCCGATGACCTCCCGCCCGACCAATTTGGTGTTCAAGTCGGGAACCCACAAACGGGTCTTCGCCATCCTGCTGGCGGATTTCCTGGCCCAGCCCCGGCCGTCTGCGCTGCCCTTCGCCTTCGCCCCGTCGACCGCAGGCGCGCGCGAAACTGATCGAACCTATCTGTTCTATCTGGACGCCATCGGCCGTCAGCCGACGCTGGGCGCCGACGCCTCCGGTCTGGCGGCTTCCGCCTCGGCCTTCGCGGACTGGCTGAACGCGGAGTGCGTCTGGCCCAAGGTCTGGCTTCCCGGACTCGACCTGTCGGTGGACCTGCGCGTCTCCCGCATCTGGCTGCTCAAGGTCGTCGGCGACGCCAACAAGCACAACTTCTCCCGGCTCGATGCCCGGGTGAAGCAGATCAGGGCGATGCTCGCGCGGCACGGCCATGAGGTCGATGAGGGGATGGTCTATCGGTCGGTGCCGGACTTCCAGCAGTGGTTCTACACCGACGTCTTCTCCTATCACGCCAGCACCATCGGCGAGTTCCTGGACCAGATCCGCCGGGCCCTGTTCGCCTACCTCTCGCCGGAGTTCGCCCGGGCCTGGCGACGTGGCGACCGGTTCGAGGGCGATTACAGCTTCGATATTCCGGCGGACATCCGCGATCCGCTGGCGCTGGGCATGTATTGGGACCTGATGAACCGGATGAGGGACGGCGTCGGATTCCCGGCCTTCACCGTGTCGCCGTATCTGAAGAACACTTTCTAGGCGCGACCGCTAGCGCCGCCGCTCGCGGTCGCGCGTCGTGTCCCGTTCCGTCGGACGCGCGCGGCCGGCGCGCGCCCAGGCGGCCTCCAGCAGCTTGGTCTGGATGGCGGGATCGGGGATGAGACGGGCCACCACCACGGCCGCGCGGGCGAGCCGCTCGGCGAGCGGATCCTGGAGGGCCTTCTGGGAGGAAGCCCGGTCGATTCCGGCCGCCTGGCGATCGCGGTCCCTGGGCCGATGGCCGTGGACCTCCAGACCCAGGCTCTGGGCCTGGATCCAGACCTCGCGCCGGAAGGCGGGGTCGCCAGAGACCTGTATCCGCTCCCAGCCGCGGTGCCGCGCGATCTTGAGCATGTCGATGACGGCGTCGGGATAGGCCTGGGTCGAGGTGAGCGATCCACCCCGGTCGCGGAACATCGGCGCGGGCGCACGATGATCCCGGAAGAACCGCTCCGCCCGGCCCCTGAGATCGCCCTCGACCAGATAGCGGTCCAGCACCGCGTCCGGCACGTCGCCCTTGGCGGTGGAGCGGGCGGGTGCGCCGGGCGCGGGCCGCAGGCGGTTGACCGCCGGAGCGGGCTCTGACGGGGTCATGGCTCGCGCTCCGGCGGGGTGGCGTCGACGACGCGGTCGAGCCAGGCCGCCACATCGGTTTCATCCGCGTCGGGCGGAGGCGGAGGAAGGCCTTCGGCGGCGAAGGCGCGGGCGATGACGTCGAAATCCATGGGATCCTCCTCGAGAGCGGGCGGGACGACCGGCGCTTCGACCGTCGGCCCGGGCGTGGGAGCGGGACGCAGACGGCGCTGGAAAATCCGGTCGCGCCAGTAGGCGATCTTGCGGCCGCGAACAGGCGGAAGACCGGCCTTCAGGACGATCAGGGCGGTCTGCGGAAGCTGCATGAGCTCCTGGGGCAGCATCAGCGCCCGGCGCTGGTCGGACACGGTCGTACTGCGTCGGCCGCGCGCGAGGCCGGCCGGTCGGCTGCGGCTTCGCCCGTCCGTCGTATAATAGCCCAGCCGTTCGCTGAGCTCCCGGGCGATCCTCAGTTCCTTGGGCGCGAAGACGATCTCGATGCCGCAATTGGTCATCACGTCCTCTGCCAGATCGGGTCCGTAGAGCGCTCGGAGCTGGGAGGGACTCTGAAGCACGGCCAGCAGACGCAGTCCGTAGCCCGCCACCCAGGCGAAGGCGTGGGCCAGCACCGGCGCCGGGCCGAGGCGAGCGAATTCGTCGAGCAGGACGAGGGTCGGACGGTCGGCGGGGGCGGGAAGGCTGCGGCTGTTGAGATCGACCAGCTGCTGAAAAAGCAGCGCATAGAGCGGCTGGATCCTCAGCATGTTGTCCGGCGTGGCGCCCAGATAGAGGGAGAGATCGCCGCGGCGCAGGTCGCACAGGTCGAAATCCGAGACCGAGGTGGCGGCGTCGATCCGGGGGTTGAGCCACAGCCCCATGCGAGTGGTGATCGACTGACGCACGGAGGCGAAGGTGTTCTCGCTGGAGCTGGTGAAGTCCGTCAGGGCGGCGACGACGGGCCCCGGAAGAGGGCGTCCCTCCCGCGCGCGCGCCGCGACGATGCGGGGCAGCCGAGCACGGGCGTTGCCGGCGGTCAGCTGGCGGAAGATCTCGCCGAGGGTGAAGGGGCGATCGGGCGTGGCGGCGACATAGCCGCCCACGCCGATGAAGCCAGTGCGCGACGCCTCGGCCCAGAAGGGATCGGCCCTGTCATGGACTGGAAACAGCATCGCCGCCATGCGCTGAAGCTCGTCCAGCACCTGGATCGGATCGGCGCGGTCGATGTGGGCCAGGGGGTTGAACCGCGCGGTTCGGCCGTCCGACGCCAGGGGATCGAACAGATGGACCGTCTGGCCGGCCTCGGCGCGGTAGCCGGCGGTGGCGACATAGTTCTCGCGCTTGATGTCCAGCACCACGACCGAGTCCGGCCAAGCAAGCAGGTTCGGGATGACCACGCCGACGCCCTTGCCGGTGCGCGTCGGGGCGTAGAGCATCACATGCTCGGGGCCGTCGGCGATCAGGAAGGCGCCGTCGGCCCGCCCCAGGACCACGCCGCGGCGCGACCTCAGACCGGCGTGGCGCTGTTCGGCCGCCGACGCCCATCGGGCGGCGCCGTGCAGCGGGCGTCTCTGGTGGAGCAGCACGGCGACGATCAGGATCCCGCCGACCAGACCCGCGCATGACAGGCCCACGGCCAGCCAGCGCCGCAACTCGGGATCGTGACGGTAGTACCAGAGCCAGCCGGGGACGCGCGTCGGGTCGATATCGCCGGAGAACCGACCCAGGCCGATGAGGGCGATGGTCACGGTGAGAACGCCCAGGACTGCGGCGGCGGCGAGGCCCGCGGTGGCGATCAGCGCCCCCCTAGTCGCCGGGCTGGCGCTTGCGAAGCGGGTCATGCCAGATCTCCGTCACACGGAACCGGCCGTCGACCTTCTTCATCTGGACGACGACATCGACGAGCAGGTGCAACAGGGCGCGGATGTCCTCGCGCGGCAGATCGCGCCCGCCTTCGGATTCCCGCACCAGCAAGGTCAGTTGCTCGAAGGCGAGGGCGGCCGAATCCGCGTGCACGGTGGTGATCGAACCGGGATGCCCCGAGTTGACGTTGCGCAGGTAGAAGAAGGCCGTGCCGTCGCGAAGCTCCTGCAGCAGGATGCGGTCCGGCCGCATGCGCAGGGCGCTTTCCAGAAGCTGTTTGGGGCCGATCCGGGCCAGACCCTGGCCGTCCTTGGAATAGACCAGATGGACGACGTTGCGGTGGGGCGTCACGAACTCGCGGGTGTCCTCGATCGTCAGCAGACGCTCGTGATCGGGGATGAGGGCGATCAGACCCTTGGCCAGGGTGGTCTTGCCCGAGCCGGTGGCGCCCGAGATCAGGATGTTGCGGCGGGCGGTGACCGCCAGGGTGAGGAAGCCCGGCCAGTCGCCGGTCTGGCGCAGGCGCATCAGCTCCGCGTCGACGGGATCGGCGGTCTCGGCGCGGGCGTTGGCGACCTGGTCGAACAGGCCGGCGGCCGCGAACTCGGCCAGGCCGAGGCGTCGCCGCGACGGCTTTCTCAGGGTCAGGGACAGGCCGCCGTCGGCGACCGCCGGCGGCAGCACGATCTGGCAACGGATGTCGCCGGGCAGGGTGGTCGAGCAGATCGGCTGTTCGGGGCTGACGTCCTGTCGGGTGTAGGCGGCGGCCGCGACCGCGAGGGTGCGCAGCCAGGCCTCGGTCAAGTCCGGCGCCTCGGCCCAGCGCCAGACGCCGTCGGCCTCGACCCCGACCTCGCCGGGGCGGTTGACGACGACCTCCGTCACCGTCTCCGGTTCCAGAAAGGGGCGCAGCGGCGCGAGGTAGTGATCGAGGACGGAGGTGTCGTCCATCACCGCGACCGCAGCTGATAGACGCCGGAGAAATCCAGATCCTGGGCGACGAAGATCGACACCTCCGCGCCCTGGCCCTTGCGCAGCGTCGGCGGGATATCGACCGAGCCCTGGAGGGCGACCCCGGCCGCGTCGGACGGGAGGCGGGCGGTCGCGCCGCCGTCGTCGCGGCCCACGGCGGCGTAGACGCCGTCATCGACGATCGACAGCAGCAGGGCGCCCCCGAACCGGTCCCAGAAGCGGGTGTCGATCACGCCGTCGAAGCCGGATCGGCCGAGCGCGTCGGCGGCCGGCGAGGCGAGGGCGACGGCGACCCCGGTCGGCGTCACCGCGCGGGTCCAGAGGACGAATAGACGGCGACGGCCTTGCTGGAGGCCGCCGCGATACTCGCCGAGAACCCGGGTGCCCCGCTCCATGAGCACCACGGCGCCGTTGTCGGACCAGGCGTCGCGGGACAGGACGCAGGTCACATAGCCCGGGGTAGTGCTGTCCATGGCGGTCTGCAGCACGCAGGGGACGCTGGTCCCGGCGGTGATCAGCAGGTTGCGGTCGGGCAGGCGCCCCGCGCGGGCCTGACCGACCGGGGTGACCTGCCTGAGTTGGTCCAGGGAGGTCTGCGGTCCCGCAGGCGCGCCGGGCCCCGGGGCCTGCGGAGGAATGGCCGAGGCGCCGCCCGCCCGGCTGTAGGCCAGCACCGGCGCCCGCCGCGCGCTTTCGGCCAGAGCGCGTCGTTCCTCCGCAGGCGACGGACCGGAACGAGGCGCGCCTTGAGGTCCGGCCTCGATCGGCGGAACAGAGGGCCCGTCGTCGAGCACGGGGGCCTCGGGATCGACGACTGGCTCGCTGAGCAGGGGCGCCGGGCCGCGTCGCGCGGGCTCGAACGGCGCGGTCTGCCGCGGCGGGTCATCACGCGTCGTCGGGCCTTCGGCGTCGCGGTCGCCGCGATCCCAGCTCGCGACCAGGAAGACGCCGCAGCCGGCGGCGAGCGCGGCGAGGGTGATCATCTTGCCGCGCGGTCCGCCAAACCGTCCGGCGATCGGGGAGACGCCGCGGTCCGCCGCCGTCGAGGCCGGGGACGGACTCTCGTCCGGAGGCGGCGCCGCGACCCCGGTCATGACGGATCTCCGACGGGAGCCCGATCGACGACAGGCGAGGCCGTGCCCGTGCCCAAGCCCCTGCCGCGCGGATCGAAGGCGTCGTTGAACAGGCAGAGGACCGATGACCCGCGTCTCAGCCGCAGGCCGCGCGCGACTCCGTGGACGACCACGAACTCACCGCGTACGTCGTAGGGGATGAGCCGCTCCGAGCCGTCCTCGGCGACCTCGAACAGGGCCGGCAAGGCCTGAACCCCCGGAAAGCGCAGGACGGTGAAGCGGCCGTTGTCGCTGACCTCGCTCGGCTGCAGGGCCGCATCGCCCTGGGCGGACCAGGCCAGATTGCGCGGCCCTTCGAGAACGCCGCGGTCCAGCTCCAGGCCGATCAGGCGCTGTTCGACGGCCGCGGCCTGAACGGCCAGGGCGCGGGCGGCCTGGGCCTGATCGTCGGCCGGATAGCGGAAGCGCACCTGATAGGCGAGGGCGGCGCGGTCGCCAGGGTCGCGCGCGACCAGTTCGAAGGCGTAGTGGCGGATGACGCCGGCCCGCTCGGTGACCACCAGCAGATTGGTCGCCTGATGGCGCTCGCGCGGCTTCAGGAACAGCACCGACCCTTCGGCGGCCACCTCCCAGGCGACGCTGTCGCCGATCGCGGCGTGGCGGATGATCTCCTCGGGCGAGAAGACGATCTGGGTCGCCGTCCGGAAGGCGCCGGCGATGCGGTAGACCGCCGCCGGATCGTAGACGATCTCCCGGATCCGGGGATCGGGGGGTGTTTGCGCCATCGCCGGAGCGGCGAGGACGATTCCGGCGATCAGCGCCAGGGCGGACAGGGGGCGTGTCATCGGATGACCTCCGGATCGGCGCGGTAGGAGGTCACCTGGAAGCCAAGAGGGTTCCTCAGCCGGTCCGGCTCCGACATCGGCGCGCGCGTGTAGGTGAAGGCGATGGTGGCGATCCAGTCGCTCTCGACGGTCTGTTGGGCCTGGCGGACCGTGCGTCGGAAGCGGACATTGGCGACGCCGGCGTTGATGAAGCCGATGGCGCGGATCGCCACGATGGCCTCGCCGTCCGGACCGTACAGATTCTGCGGGCTGGCCGGGTTGGAGCCCCGGAACAGATCGGCCCAACGGCGTTGCTCGCCGGGCGCGGACAGGATGGACACCAGCCGGAAGGCGTCCTCCGCCGCCGGGTCGAGATAGCCCTCCCGCTGGCGGACATATTGTCCGAGAAAGTATTTGCTGACCGCTTCCTCGTAACGGACGGGCCCGCCCTCGGCGGAAAGGCCGCGCATGACATCGACCGCGCCGGTGGCCTGGTCGACCCGGATCACGAAGGGTTCGGTCGACTTGAGCGGCGTCAGCAGGGCGACGGCTCCGGTCGAGATCACGGCCAGACCCGTGGCGAGCGCCGCGGCGGACCAGGCCAGGCGGCGTGATCGGAGCGCCGAGGCCAGGCGGTCCTGGTCCCAGCGCCGCGCCTCGACGAAATAGCGCTTCAGCTCGGAGGAGGGGACGCCGCTCATGCGCAGCCTCCCGTGTCCGGTGAGGCGACGGATTCGGCGGGAGGCTCGGACGCGGGCGTCAGCACCGATCCGTAGGGGTTGGCCGGTCGCCGGGCGGAGCCGTCGCAGGTCGGCAGCGCGGGATCGCCGCGGTGGGCGCAGGCTCCCAGCACCAACAGGCTAGCGAGCAGAAGTGAGCGGTAGGTCATGTCAGGCGCCTCTCGGTCGGATGGAGCCGCCGCTCCTCGGGGGCTGGCGGCTGGATTCCTGCGGCCCCTGGGCGCGGCCCGAGCCGCGTCCGCCCAGGGCGGCGGCGTTGGCGAAGTCGGCCAGGCCGGCGCTAGCGCCGCCGGCGATCCCGGCGGCGATGGCGGGGGTCTGCAGGAAGAAGATCGCGCCCAGCAGGCACAGGGCGATGAAGATCAGGCCGCCAATCATCGGATCGGCGCCCTGGATCGCGCCCCATTGATCTCGCACCAGCGACAGCACGAGCTGGAAGATGACGATGATCAGGGCGAACAGGACGAGATAGTTCACCGCCTGGCTGAGCCAGCCGAAGAAGAAGCGCCGGGTCGCGTCGAAGAGGGCGCAGGCGATGAAGATTGGGCCGAGGGTGACGAGCAGGGCGAGGGCCAACTTGGCCACCAGCACAACGCCGAAGCCGAGGGCCGCGGCCAAGGCGCCGACTAGGAAGACCGCCGCCGACACCACATAAGGGCCGGGGTTGAAGGCCGACGCGTCGCGCGAGATGTCCTCGCCCAACCAGGCGGCATAGGCGAAGAACTGGTCGAAGGCCGCGCCGACGCTGGGCGTATCCGCTCCGCTGACCGCGCGGGTCAGGGCGTTGGGCAGTCCGGTGAACAACGGCTCGGTGACGAAGGTGGAATAGGCCGCCGTCGTCGCCAGCAGATAGAGGAAGGCCAGCTTCAGCGAGCGGACCGCGAAGTCCATCACCGGTTCGCTGATCGCGCCGCGCAGGATGGCGACGCCGTAGAGCACGACATAGAGGACCAAGGCGATCCGCAGCGGACCTTCGACCTCGGCGATGACCGAGGACAGGCGGTCGCCGAGAAAGACGTTCAACCGCTCGTCGATGAAGTCGTAGCTGGGCTCGAAGACGCGGAAGCTCATGGCCGGTCCTCAGAACGCCTGCTCATAGGCGCGCATCCGGGCGTCACGCCGGGCCTCGGCCAGGCCGCGGCGCGCCGCCTCGCACTCCGTTTGCGTCCGGCCGGCGTCGCAGGCGGCCACGACCCGGGCCGCCGCGTCAGGGTCGGCCGCGAATTCCCCGGCCGTTCGGTCCGGCGCGCCGCAGCCGGCGAGCGCGAAGGCGGCGAGCAGGGCGATCCGCGTCACTGGAAGGCCCTCTCGTAGACGCTCATGCGCGCCGTGCGGGCGGCTTCGGCCCGTTCCCGGGCGCGTTGCTCCTCCAGCCGGGCCTCGGCCGCCTGGGTCAGGGCCAGACCTTGCAGCCGCACCTGTTCGTTCTGGATCAGAGCCTGTTCCGCCGCGAGCCGCGCCTCCAGATCCATCACCGCCCGGGCGTTGGGCGCGGTGTCGAGGGCCGAGCGCAGCGTCTCCAGACCCTCAAGCCGCCGGTCGGCGGCTCCGGCCACCGCCTCGCCCACGGCGAGATCGCGCGCCGTGCGGGCGCCGGCGCGTTCGAGGCTGTCCCGGTAATAGGCGTTGGCCGGGCTCAGATCGCCCGTCGGCGGCGTGTACAGCCGGGTGTCGCGACGGATGGCGTTGGCGCGGTCAGCCAGGTCGCCGAGCGCGCCGAGGTCGCCGTTCGCCGCCGCCCGCATCGACCGCATATCGGGCAGGGGATTGCGCACGGGCGGCAGGCCGAGCTCGCCGGCCAGGGCGTTGACGTCGGACAGGTTGTTGAGACTGTCGAACAGCCGCTGGCCCTGTTCGACCTGGGTCTGCAGCGCTTTCAACTGATCCAGGGTGGTGCGTGCCTCCTCGATCATCTGGGCGAGGGCCCTCGGGTCGTGGACGATCTGCTGGGCCCGGGCGGCCGGAGCGCCAGCGACAACGAGGGCGGCGACGGCCGCGGCGGACAGGATTCGGGCTCTCACAGGAACCTCCTCTGGTTATGGAAGGGGGCGCGCCATTGCGCGTAGTCGTCGCCCGCCTCGGCGCGCAGACGGTCGAGCAAGGCGACGGTCTCGGTCCGGCCGGACAGGATGGCCAAGGCGTCGTCCATGCCGCGCAGGTCGAGTTCGACCACCACGCTGTCGTGACCCTGTTTGACCAGGAAGCGGTGCGACTCCGGGGTCAGCACCTCGCGGACGAGCCGGAACTCCTCCTGGGTCAGGCCGAAACCGTCGACGTAGTCCCGGGCCTGGCCGTGGGCGTTGGGCAGGAAGATCTTGGTCGCGCACTGCTCGAGGATGGCGTGGGCGATGGGCGAGCGGAGCGCGTCGGCCGGCGACTGGGTGCCGAACACCATCAGGGCGTTCTGCTTGCGCCAGGTCTTGAGACCGTCCCGGGCGAGCTCGGTGAAGGCCGGATCGTCCAGCACCTTCCAGAACTCGTCGATGTCGAGCACGAGGCGTCGGCCATCGACGCGCTCGGCGATGCGATGAAACAGATACAACATCGCGGGCGTGCGAACCTCGTCATGGTCTAGCATCTGGGTGATGTCGAAGCCGGCGAACCGCGCCTCCAGGCTCAGGGCGTCCTCCTCATTGTCGAGTACCCAGCCCAGCGGACCGCTGCGCTGCCAACGCTCCAGGCGCGCGCCCACGCCCCCGGCGTCGCCCTGGCCGAGCAGGCTGCGCAGGGCGGCGATGGATCGACGCTCGCGAGGCAGGGCCTCCAGCGCCGCGACGCCCTGATCGATGGCGCGCGCCTCCGGAACCGTCAGGGTTTCGTGGGGGCGGTCGACCAGGGCGCGGACGAGGCGAACCAGGAAGGCGCGGTTCGCCGGCGTCGGGTCGAGCGCCTTGAATGGGGCGAAGCCCGTCGGCTCGCCGTTGCGCAGGGCGAGATAGGTCCCGCCGCAGGCGCGCACGAAGATCTCGGCCCCCCGGTCCTTGTCGATGAACAGCTGCTGGGCGCCGAAGCGTTCGAGCTGGGCCAGCATGAAGTTCTGGACGACCGTCTTGCCCGATCCGGACGGCCCGCAGATGAAGGTGTGGCCCAGATCGCCGACGTGGAAGTTGAACCAGAACGGCGAGCCGGCCGTGGTGCGCAGCACCGCGACCGCCTCGCCCCAGTGGGCGCCGCGCGCCTTGCCGACCGGATGGGCGTGGAACGGCGCCAGGGCCGCGAAATTGCGCGAGGTGATGGCGGCCGGCCGGGTGCGGCGGGCGAAGGCGCCGGGGAACTGGGACCAGAAGGCCGCCTCCAGTCCGAGATCCTCCCGGGCCACGACCAGACCGGAATCGGCGAGAATGGCGCGCGCCTTGGATAAATGGTCCGCCAGCGCCCCCGGCGTATCGCCGTGCACGAGGATCGAAGCCTGGTGCTCGCCCATCACGAAGCGGTTGCTGACCAGGTCGTCGAGCGCGTCCGACAGGCCGGTGATCTGAGAGGCCGCGCGGTCGCGCGCGGAGACCATCTGGTTCTGCTTGCGCTCCATCACCGTCCGCGCGGCGGCCTTGGACAGGAACGCGAAGGACTGGCTCGCCACGAAGCCGAAGCGGACGCTCAGCAGATCGTCCCACAGCCCCGGCCGGGTCGTCGCCGGATATTCCTTCACCGCCAGGACGCCGGCGTAGCGAGCGTCGGCGACGTCCCGCAGCTCCAGGGTCTCGCGACCGAAGATGACGCGCACCGTATGAACGGCCGCGCCGAGGTGGCCGAAGACGATCGGAACCGCCGAGCGCCGACCTGTCAGAACCAGTCGCATCACCTCCATCGGCTCGGAGAACCAGAGACCGTCACGTTCATACAGGCCGAGCCGGCGCGGCGCGTAGCGGTCGAGATACTGGATCAGGTCCCGGCCCGCTTCCTCGATCCGCTGGAGGTGGGCGGTCTCGACCTCGGCGTCCGCCCGCCGCGCCGCCTTCAGGCGACGCGCCAGGGCCGCGGCGCGATCGCCCGCCTCGCGGCCGGGGTGGAGGACGAGGGTGACGAAGAGCTCATCGATCCAGAGCCGACGCTCCGCGACCCGATCGTCGTAGAGCGCGCCCAGTTCGCCGGCGAAGTCCGAGCGGAAGCCGGCGGACCGCTCGAGTTCGGCCGGGCGGCGCACCACATGGTGCCAGATCGCCAGGCGATCGTCGGCCAGATTGCGCCAGGCCTGGTTCAGCTTGATATGCCAGTCGTTCAGATCGCGCGCATCCGCGGTCTCGAAACTGGCCCCGTCGATCTGGAAAACCATCATCAGGGCGCCGTTGTCGAGCGCCACCACGGCGTCGGAGACGTGGCGCGCGTAGGGCAGATGAGGCCGGGCGTCGGCCTCGCGCCGCAGGCGCATCGCGCTGACGCCGCCCTCAGCCACGGGCCAGCTCCGTCGGACGGTAGCGCCGGATGAGAGGCAACGGTGTCGCCGAACTGCCGCCCCAGAGGGCGGCGTTGCGCGACCGGCCCTTGGTGTCGACATAGACGAACAGCAGCCGGAAGGCGTTGTGATCCGCCCGACAGATCGCCCGGAACACCAGGTGCAGGGCCGGCGCGACGAGGAGATAGAGCAGGCTGCCGCCGACCAGGAAGACGACGCCCGAAAGGATGACATTCACGCCCATGGCCTCCATGGGGACGCCCAGGATCATGGCCGGTCGGGTGCAGGCCAGGAACAAGGGGTCTTCGGTCAGGCGCTCTTCAGCCATGCGGGCCTCCGGCGGACAGGCGCGACAGGGCCAGGCCGATGGCGACGCCGGAGGCGAGGCCGGCGAAGATCTGGGCGAAGCGCTTGGGCGAGATCAGCTTCAGGCCGAGCATCAGGACCAGCGCCAGGAGCACCGAGGCCGATCCGATCACGACCCAGGAGAGGGCGTCGTCCATCAGGCGCCGCCCGTGATCAGATTGACGATCTCGGCCGCGCCGAAGACGACCACGATGCCGAGCACCACGATCGCCGCGCGCCGCAGGTCGAACAGGCCGAACATCCAGAGAATGCCGACGACCACGACCGCCAGGACGGCGAGCAGCCGCGCGGTGTTGCCGGTCAGCATGTCGACGACGTTCTGAAGCAGGCCTTCGACGTTGGCGGAGGCGAAGGCCGGCTGGACCAGAATCAGGCTGGTCGCCAGGGCGATGGCGCCGACGGCGCCGAACCGGCGAGAGGAGATGGAGGCGGTCATTCAGAACTCCCGGTCTGGGTGGCGGTGAAGGTCAGGACCAGGCTGGTCCGGGCGCGCGCGAAGACGTCCCAGTCCGCCGCTGGCGCGGTCTGGACCGGGTCGGGCAGCGGCGCGGTCGCAAGGGGCTGGACGGGGCGCAAGGCCTGAACGCCGAGGCGGACGGCGGCCGCCTCGACCCGGGCGACATAGCCGTTGCGGAAGCCGCGCTCGGGATGACCGGTGTTGTAGCGGGAGAGGGCGATCCTCAACGTCGTCTGCGGATCGACGCCCTCGGCCGGCCGATAGCCCGCGCGAAGCACCTGACCGGCGGCGGCGAGGTTTCGGCAGGGATCGAAGGCCGCCTCGACCGACAGGCCGAGCCAGTCGAGGTTGTCGCTGTTGATCTGGGCGACGCCGAGATCGAGGTTCGCGCCTCGGGCCAGAAGGTCGCGCGCCACGCGCGCCGCCTCGGCGGCGTCGCGTGGCGTCCGCGCCGGCCGGGGGCCGCGGTTGACCCCGATGGCGTTCGGATTGAAGCGGCTTTCCGCATAGGCGACGGCCGCCAGGGTTTCGGGGGCCACATGCGGGGCGCAGGCTTGGGACAGGCTGAGGATGAGGGCGAGGTCCAGCAAGGGAGGCTCCATCGTGAGCCCCGAGCAAAGCCGATGAGTCCCGGCCGCCGCGACCCGCGACCCTCCCGCCGGGCGTTTACGGTAGGAAGGTCCGGGGTTCAGGCGGCCGCTGGGCGGCCGCGAGCCGCGCCACGGCCTGGACGCGCGTCCGCACCCCGAGCGCACGGCAAGCGCCCATCAGATGTTCATCGACCGTGCGGGCGGACAGGCCGACCCTTTCGCCGATCGCCGCCGATGTCAGACCCTCGGCGGCCAGGGCAAGGCACTGCTTCTGCCGATCGGAAAGCCGGTCGAGCGTGGAGGAATCTGAAAGAGGGTCGGCGGGTAGCGGGCGCATCCGGTCATGAGGCGCCGAATGGAACCCTTGGACCAGTCCGTAAGCCCGCCACCCGGGATCTACGGTGCGCCCTTGTCCGAGCCGCCGTCGTCTCCGGTGGGGGAAACGAGCCGATGTCGCCGTTCCTCAAGCCAGGCGTCCGCCGCGCTCTCCCGGCGGACGGACTGCGCGGCCAGCTCGCGCAGGGCCTTGGTGAAGGTGTTGATGATGGTCAGGGACTCCAGCTCCGCGATCGCGTCGCCCGCCTCCTCGTCGAACTCCTGCAGCACGACCGCGAGAATGGTGGCGAGCTTATTGTCGGCGCACCGCAAGGCGAAGGCGGGCGACCCGAGCGCCAGCGCCGCGAGGATCGCGTGGGGATCGCTGTCCGTGACCTCGGCGAAACGATGGACGCGCTCGATGTTGATGCGTCCGCCGCCGGACTCGAAATGCTCGTAGGAGCGCAGCGCCATGTTCATGGACTTGGCGACATCCGCCGCCCGCAGCCGACGATGGGTGCGGATCAGCCGAAGGGCGGTGGACAGGGTCTCGCTCTGGGACTGACGGTCGGCGCTCTCCATGACGTCGCTCTAACTCCGTTTCCGAGCACCGCGACTCGCGCGCACCGCACCCCTACTGGTTGAAAAATGAAGCAACCGTGCATCAAATGAAAGGTGGGAAACAAACGGGTCTATAAACCTTGTGTATTTGCGCAAAATATCTGCGGGTCGCACGCGAAATCTTTGCGGAAGTCGCCGATTACATGGTCGCATTCTCATCGCAACCCGAACTCGGCGTGGGTCGCGGCTTGAGCGCCCTCGCTGGGGGTTGGTCGTGATGCGATCGCGAGACCCCTATAACGACGCCCTGACCGCCTTGGCGGCGTTCGCCGGATCAGGCCGCTTCGGCTGGGGAGAGCCGTTGGTCGCCACCGCCTTGGCCGCCGAACTGGAGCTGTCCCAGACGCCCGTGCGCGAGGCCCTGGCCCGGCTCGCCGGCGAAGGTCTGATCGAACATCGCCCCGGGCGTGGCTACTACGCCCCCAGTCCCAGCGCCGACGACATCGTTGATCTCTACGAAATCCACCGGCGGCTGGTGCATTTGGCGATCGACCTTCTTGACGCCGCCGGAACGACTGTGGCGCTCCAGAGCGTCGGCGAGAGGAGCGAGGAGCGCTTCTACGCCGCCCTGGTCCGGTCGCCGGGGCGGGCGGTCTTGGCGCAAACCCATTGGCGCCTGACGCTGCGGCTTCGACCCATTCGGATCGTCTCGGCCGAATTGGCGCCGCCGGACCTGGCCTGGATCGTCGGTGTCGAACGCCACGTCGCGGACGGCGCGCTCGTCGCGTTGCGGCGCGAGGTCGATCTGCATCATCGAGAGAGATCGGCGCTCGCCACCGCCGTCGTGGCAGTCATGCGACAATCTGTCGAAAGTATAGGACAGATATAGTTTGAATATAGAGCCTCGCGGGCGCTGGCTTAGGGTGCGGGGCGTTTGGCCCCGTTCAAGGAGGCTACGACATGAAGACCAATCCCCTTCCGGGCCTGATCGGGCTCGGCTGCGCCAGCGCACTGACCCGCGCCGGCGGCGGCGTCGAAAAGATGGAGCTGATCCCGCTCTATTTCTACGACGACGCGTCCACGACCCAGATCGTCGGGCTCGGTTCCGCGGTGGAGCAGACCCGCGCCGACGGCCCGGGGCACAATCGGGAACTCAACCCGATCTACACCTACGTCGATCCCTCGGTCGCCCGCATCGGCGGGGCCGCGGAGCAGACGCGGGCGGACCAGCCCAGCGGCAATCGCGAGCTGATCCCGGTCGAGCGTTGGACCGCCTGAGCGCGACGGCTCCGACGGGGGGCGACGGCGGCGACGCCGCCGCCCCTGCCGTGCGCCTGTATTTCGCGCCGGACGTTCACCACGCCTGCGTCGGTGGTGACGCCGTCCTGCTCGACGTGCGCGGCGACGGTTATCATTGCCTGCCGGACGGCGCCGCCCTGTGCCGGCGGCTCGCGGGAGGCGGTCTCGTCCGGATGAACGGCCCCGTCTCGGCCCTGATCGCGGCGGGGTTGATCGGAGCGGAGCCTTCGCCGAAGCCCCGGGTTCCGCCGGCTCGCCCGGTGCGTTCCGTGATCCACGCCGGAGGGCGTCTGGACCTGATGCGGGACCTGATCCCGGGGCTCTGCGCGATGCACGAGGTGCGGGCCGCCCGGCGCGGGGCCGGCCTGTCGCCTTATGTCAGTCTGGGCGGCGCCGAGCCTCGTGACGACCCTATGGCCGCGATCGAGGCCGGTCGGCGGTTCTGGACCCTGATGGCCTATTTGCCGATCGAGGGGGAATGCCTCGTCCGGTCGGCGCTGCTGGTCCGTTTTCTCCGGCGTCAGGGGCTTCGGGCCGACTGGGTGTTCGGCGTGCGCCTGTGTCCGTTCACCGCCCATTGCTGGGTGCAGGTCGGCGAGGTCTGTCTCAACGATGATGTGGAGCGGCTCGTGGCCTACACGCCGATCATGGTGCGATGAGCGGCGACGCCGGCTATCTCCTCGTCGCCGACGCCGCGGACGCCCGCGATCCCGCCGTCGAGGCGGCCCTGGCGGCGCTACTGCGGAGCGGCTGGACCCTGCGGCTCGACGGCTTCGGTCTGAGGATTCTGACCGGACCGCGTTTCCCATGGCCCGTCGCGCAGGTTCATCGCGCCCATGCCCTGATCGGGGAATGGCGCGGGGAGGGCGCGCATCCTTCCGCGATCGCAGGCCGCTTCCCCGAAGGACGCCCGCTCGGCGCGGGCCTCATGAGCGAAGGCTGGGGCGCCTATCTGATGGTCTGGCGAGATCGCGACGGCCACCTGAACCTGGTGCGGGATCCGACCGGAGCGGTGGATGTGGTGTGGTGGCGGCGAGGTCCCGTCACCTTGGTGACCGACTGTCCTCCGCCGGCGCTCGACGCCGTCTTGCCGGACACGCTCGCGATCGACTGGCCACAACTGGGCGCCCTTCTGGCGACGCCTTCGCTTCTGACCGACGGATTGCCCCTCCAAGGTTTGACGCCGGTCGGCGCCGGTTGCTGGAGCCGGCCGGACCAAGACCTTCCCGACGAACCCCTGTGGCGGCCGACCGACTTCGTCCGTCGGGGCGCCGACGACGCCCCGGACGCTCTCGTGCGGGTCGTCGATCGCACCATCGACCGCACCATGCGCTCGCGTCGCCGGGTGGTCTCCGAACTCTCCGGGGGACTGGACTCGGCCATCGTGGCGGGAAGCCTGAGGGCGACGGGGCACGCCGAGCGCGCGGTCTTCATCAACTACTATGGCGACGACGCCGAAGGCGACGAGCGTCGTTACGCGGAGGCGGCCGCGGCGCTGAGCGGCGTTCCGCTCGAGACCGTTCGCAAGCCGGTCGAGGCGATCTCCGACGCGGACTTCACCACCCTGGCCTCCGGACTCCGTCCCGCCCTCCAAGGGGTGGACCCGGCCTATGATCGGCACGCCGCGGGCCGACTGGCGGCGCTGGGCGCCGACGGCCTGTTGACGGGACAGGGCGGCGACAGCGTCTTCTTCCAGGCCCCGGATCCCCTCGTCGCCGCCGACCGGTTCCGCCGCCAGGGCTTGCGCGCCCTCAATCCGGCCTATCTGGCGGCGGTGGGCCGCTGGACCCGCCACTCCGCCTGGACCGTCGGCCGACTGGCGGTGCGCGGCCGGACGCAGACCGGATCGGGGCCGCGTCACCGGTGGCTCGACGACGCGGCCGAGCTTGCGCCCGCCAAGCGGGGGCAGCTGGAGCGGTTCGTGAACTGTCAGCTGTTCTGGACGGACTGTCTGAGGGCGCGCCAGGCCCCGCTGCTCAATCCCTTCCTCAGTCAGCCGGTCGTCGAACACTGCCTCGGCGTGCCGTCCGACCGGCTGACCCTGGGCGAACGGGACCGGGGCCTGGCCCGCCTGGCCTTCTCGGAGCGCCTGCCGCCCTTGATCGCCGAACGGCGGGACAAGGGCGATCTGAGCCACTTCTACGGCCAGGTCGTACGGGACAGCGCGCCGGCGCTCGCCGCCTTCCTCCTGGAGGGACGACTGGCGGCCCAGGGCGTCCTCGACCGGGCGACGCTCGAGGTTGATCTCGACCCGGCCCGCCTGCTCTGGCGCGAGGGCGCCAACGCCCCGTTGCTGGCCGCCGTCCTGGAGGCCTGGGCGCGCCACTGGGAGGGTCGGATCGCGCGTCGCCGGACCGAGGTAGCGCGCCAGCCAGTCGAGGATGTGGGCGTGTAGGTCGCGCAGGTTGCCGGGGCTGGCGAGCACATGGCCCTCGCCATAGTAGGTCAGCAGAGCCGCGTCCCGGTTTAGTCGGTAGAGGACGCCGAACAACTTGCCCATGCGCGGCCGCTCCAGATCGCTTTCGATCAGCAGGGCCGGCGCCCGCAGGTCCGCCGCCGAGAACAGCGGGCTCATCTCGACATAGCGGGCGGCGTCCGCCGGGAAGGCGCCGATCGCCGCCTGGCCTGTCTCCGCCCAGCCGGACAGCTGGCCGATGGGCACGCCCTCGTCGGGTGCGGAGCGGAAGAAGGGCGGCAGTTCGAAGGCGCTGATCAGGTCGGCGTAGCCGTTGGAGGCGATCACCGCCGCGACCCGGTCGCTGTGGGGCGCCGCGTTGAGCACATTGAAGGCCCCGTAGCTGTGACCGAGCAGGGCGTAGCGGTCGGCCCGGACCCGGCCAGTGGCGCCGGCCGCATCGGCGATGGCGTCGATCTGCGCGGCAAGGGCCGCGCCGGACCAGCGCCCATCCGGCGGGTTCGGCAGGCTGACATAGAGAACCGCATAGCCGCCCCCGGCGATGACCGCCGGATTGTTCTGGAGCATGGCGGAGCGGCGCGTGAGCGGTGACGGCGGACGCGACGAGACGCGGCCGGGGTAGACCTCGACGACCAGCGGCGCCTTGACCCCTTCCGGCAATCCCGGCGGCAGGAGCAGCCAGCTCTTCAGCGCCTGGCCGGCAGGACCGGTGTGCGCAACTTCGATGATTTCGCCCCAGTCGAAGGTCGCGCGATCGAGGTTGATCTCCGCCAGGGTCAGGCCGGCGTCGGCGCGATGGAGCCGGAAACGGGCGGATCCGTCGGCGGAGTCCTGACGGGCGACGACGAAGGCGCCGTCAGGGCTGGAGGCGACGCGGGTTTCATCCGGTTCCAGCGGCGAGACGCAGACCGGCGCCGCGTCGATCGCGGCCTTGGCGCAGCCGTCGCTGATCAGGGTGCGGCCGGGGGTCGCCTCGCGCACATAGGCGGCGCGGAAGCCGGCGTCGCGAGCCTCGCCGAGGTCGCTGATCCGGCCGGCGACGTCCGGGCCTCCGTTCAGGGACAGAAGCCGGTCGCCGCGCTCGATACGGGTCTCGCCGTTCCAGTCGACGAGCCGATCGCCCGTCTGGGCCGGGATCGGCGCGAGACCGCCCGGCACGCGCCATTGGGCGACGCCGGCGTCATCCAGGACCCGGAGCACGGGCGTGTCGCCGAGCCAGCCGCCCAGCGCCACCGGTTCGTCCCACGGGCTTCGCTCCGTCGCCGGCTTGTCCGCGAACCTGGAGACCAAGCCGTCCAGCCCGATCGCGACATAGGCGCCGGACCGCTCGAAGCCGGCTTGGCCCACGTGGCGCGCGAAGGCGAGAAGCCGACGGCTGTCGGGGCTCCACGCCATCAGATAGGGGCCGTAATCGAGAGCGGGGTCGATCCGGGTTTCGGCGCCGGTGTCGATGTCGATCAGGCGCAGGGCGCGTCGGCGGATCGGGTCGCCGACCAGGACCGGGCGATCGGGATCGGGCTGCAGATCCTCGCGGTCCTCCAGCACGGCGATACGGGCGCCGTCCGGCGACAGGGCGAGATCGAAGATCGCACCCGCGGCGAGCGGCGTCTGCGCGCCGCTACGCACATCCAGGCGGAGGAGCGACAACGGTGGGCGATGTTCGCGGGTGTCGCGGGCCGAGCCGCTCGGAATGAAGGTGCCGCCGACGGATCGGCCGGACGCTGTCGCCGCCCAGAGCGCCGCGATACGGTCCTGGGCCTGGAAGCCGGTGCGGGCGATCTCGGGCAGCTGTCCGCCCGGCTGCACGACGACGAGCAGTTCGTCGACGGTTCGCCAGAGCGCCGTCAGCCCGAGCCGCGGGTCTTCCGGCGCGAGCGCGGTCCAACGGACCGCGCCGGTCTCGAGCGACAGGACGCCCAGCCGCCAGCTGTCCGGCGTCAGCTCGTAGACGATCAGCCGGCGACCGTCGGGCGAGAACCGTCCAGCCGTATAGCCGGCGGAATGGTCCGGGGTCTCCAGGGTGCGGACGACCTCGCCAAAGCGCGCGTCCACGATCTGGACGGCGCTGAGGAGGCGGTCGGTGTCCCTGGACAGCTTGTAGGAGGGCGCGCGGTCGTAGCGCGCCCGGCGTTCCAGCGCGATCCAGCGGCCGTCCGGACTGACGCGCGCATCGCCGAGACTCTCCTGACGCAGCAGGGCGTCGATGGTGAAAGGGCCGGAGGACTGGGCGAGCGCGGGACAAGCGAAGGCGAGCCCGGCCGCAAGGCCGAGCATCAGAACTGTGCGGTGCATCACCAGCTCCGGGTCAGCTGGAGCGAGACGTAGCGGCCGATGACGTCCGAGTTCGCCGCGTCATAGGCCACGCCTTCGGGCGCGTCGTAGAAGGGCGGATCACGGTCAAAGAGGTTCTGGATCGTCAGGGCGACGGCCGTCCCGGCGAACGGACCCGTCTCCGGCGCATAGCGCACCTGAAGATCGGCCGTGGTCCAGGAGCCGATGCGACGCCCGGAGGTGTCGGCGTAGTCGGAGACATGATCCACCGCTCCGCCGAGGGTGAGCGGGCCCCTCGTCCAGCTGAGATGGGTGCGACCCCGCAGGCCCACGGGATAGTTCGGTCGATCCAGCTGGGAGACCACGGGGGAGGTGGGCGTGGCCCGGGCGTCGAAGCGCTCCAGCCAGGTCAGGCTGCTGGTCAGATCGAAGGCGTCAGGGCCGACCGCGAAGGCGTAGGCGACCGTGAGGTCGGCGCCCTGGACCTGGACGCTGGCGGTGTTGACGTAGCGGGCGTCGACGATGGCGCCGTAATCGGTGGCCGGGAACAGGTCACGCAGGTTGGTGGTCGGCAAATCGAGGATCGCCTGCATGTCGGCGCGATCCTGGGCGTTGTTGGCCGGATCGATGATCCGAACGAACGGGCTCAGGGTGGTGTCGCTCAGCGCGGTGAGGATGTTCTCCAGAGCCGGTTGGCCGATCCGGTTCTCGAAATCCGTGCGGAAGGCGTTGACGCTGATCCGGAGACCCTGAACCGAGGCGGGCTCGAAATCGCCCCCAACCGTCCAGGTGTCGGCGGTTTCGGGCTCCAGATCCGGATTGCCGCCATACAGGATCATGGTCAGGATCTGGTTGGGTCCGCGGGGCAGGATCGAGGGACTGGCCGTCGCCGCGTCATTCACCTCGCGCAGGGCCGGCGCCCGGAAGGACCGGCCGTAGTTGGCCCGCAGGCGCGCGCCCGCCATGGGTTCCCAGACCAGACCGACCTTGGGGCTCGTCGTCTGACCGACATCGCCATAGTCCTCGAACCGGGCCGCCAGCGACAGTTCGAGCCGTTCCAGTCCCGGACGGCTGTTGCCGGCCCCGAACAGGGGAATCCGCGCCTCCGCATAGACCGCCGCCACGTCGCGCTCGCTGGCGTTCAGCGCGCCCAGGACGGGCGCGATGCCGGAGGTGAAACTGTCCACCTTGCGGTCGAAATTCTCGCGCCGGAGCGCCGCCCCGACCGCGAGTTTCAACGGGCCGCCGGGCAGCTCCAACAGGTCGCCGTCCAGCATCACGTTCGCCGTGGTGATGCGGCTCTCGCTCCACAGATGGGTCCAGCCGCCCGTGATGAAGTCCAGCGCGGCCTGCGGATTGACGTTCCCCGCCCCGAACGGATTGAGAAAGCCGTCCCTGGCGGCGCTGTAGCCCGTGGCCGGATTGTCCGCCAAGGCGCCCAGCGCCTCGCGCAGATAGGTCGATTGCAGCGTGCCCGACGACCCGAAGCCGGCTTCTTCCGCGCCGTAGGCGAGATAGCTCGACAACCGCCACGAGCCGCCCAGGTCGAGATCGGCGCCGATCGTCGCGGACAGGGTCTCGACCTCCCCGGATTGCACCGGGTTGGGCGTCTGACCGGCGAAGGAATAGGCGATCAGGTGCGAATTCGCGCCCGTCGGGGATTCGAAGAAGGGGTTATTGCGGTTGACGGTCAGCAGCGTGGCGATCGGCGACGATCGGGTCTCATAGTCGCGCCGGGCCCAGCGCGCGTCGCCGGACAGGGTCAGCCGGCCGCCGAGATCCTGCCGTCCCGCCAGATAGGCGATATGGCGGGTCTGCCGCGGAAAGACGTTCATGCCGAACCGCTGATTGGTGCGGTTCTCCTGCCCCGGCAGGAAATCGCCCGGAGCCAGGTTGGTCCCGTCCTGACCGCCCGGGATGGCGAAGGCGGAGACATAGGCGCCCGACGCCGGGTCGATCACCATGATGTTGCCGGGGTTGCTGTAGTTCAGTCGGCGATCCGATCCGCCGAAGCGGCGCAGATCGGCGTCACCCGCGCGATCGCGTTCGGCCGCGGGCAGGGCTTCGCGGTCCTGGTATTCGTAGACGCCCATAAGACTGCCGCTGCCCCATCGCCGCCCGATCGTCTGGGCGAACAGGACATCGGAGAAGGCGCCGTCGGCGGCCGTGCCGTAGCGCGCTCTGGTCTCGGCGCCGTCGTAGTCGTCACGCAGGACCACATTGATGACCCCGCCCACGGCGTCGGCGCCGTAGAGAGCCGAGGCTCCGTCGAGCAGGACGTCGATCCGCTCAACGGCGGCCGTCGGAATCGACGAGACGTCGGCGAAATCGCCCTTGGAGCCGGTCCCGGCGATCCGCCGGCCGTTGACCAACACCAGGGTCGCGTCGCTGCCGAGGCCGCGCAGGTTCACCCCATTGGAGTAGTTGGCGTTGGTGCCGCTGCGGTCGCCGCCGTTGCTGAGGGTGGCGTCATTGGCGGTGCCTGCGAAATTCTGCGGCAGCGCCGCCAGGGCTTGAGCGACGGTCGCGTGGCCGTCGCGATCAATCTGGTCGCGGCTGACGACCACCACCGGCGAGGGGCCGTCGAGCACCCCGCGCAGCAGGCTGCCCGTGACGACGACCTCGTCCAGCTGGACGGCTTCCAGCTGTTCGGCCTCGGCGCGTTGCGACGGGTCGATGAGGACGAACACATTGGGCCGGCTCCGTCGATAGGTCAGGCCGGTGTCGCGCAGGAGCAGCGCCAGCGCCGTCTCGACGGAATAGTCGCCCGAAAGTGACGCCGAGGCCCGGTCCGCCACCAGGGCGCTCGGATAGAGGATCTGCTGACCGCTCTGGCGAGCGAAGGCGGGGAGGGTGCGCGCCAGCGGCCCTGCCGGGATGTCGAAGCGACGCGCGGACTCGGCCTGCTGGGCGCAGACCGGCGTCGCCGACGCCATCAGAAGCGCCGCGAGCGCCGTTGAAGTGAAGCCCTGTCTCATGTGTCTCCCCCGGTTTCTTATCCGCATTGATGCGGGACCGGGAGGAGACGACCGGTCGCGGGCCTTACCCTAAGTCCGGGGTCAGATTATTTTTCGATGCGCCCGAAAGCACCACATGACCGTCCTCGGCCCGTTCGGCGGTGAGCGGATAGAGGTCGCGCAGCGCCGCCACGAAACCCTCGACGTCGCCGGCGTCGAACACCCCGCTCACCCGGATGGAGGAAATGTCCCCGGCGCGCAGTTCGATCGGATGACGGGTGTAGCGGTTGACCTCAGCCACGGCGACGCCGATCGGCGTTTCGTGGAAGGTCAGTCGGCCCGCCGCCCAGCTGGTCGCCGCGGGTAGATCGGTCGTGACCACCCGGGGTCGGGGGACGGACGTCACCAGCTGCTGTCCCGGCTGCATCGACCAGCGCCGGTCCGCCTGTTCGCCCTCGCGCACATCGACCCGGCCCTCGACAAGCACCACGCGTGCGCCCGTCCCGAAGCGCCGGACGTCGAAGCTCGTGCCCAAGGCCGTAACCTCGGTGTCGCCGGCCTTGACGACGAACGGCCGGTCCGGGTCGCCCTCAACGTCGAACCGGGCCTGGCCCGTGACGAGGGTGACCAGCCGGCGGCCCCCGGTCAGGCGAACGTCGATCCTGGAGTCCGTGTCGAGCGTGATCGTCGAGCCGTCGGCCAGTTGAACGACGCGGCGTTCGCCGACCTGGGTGAGATAGGGGGTCGGCTGCTGCGCTGACCACAACCACCAGCCCACGGACAGGGCCGCGATCGCGGCGCCGACGGCGCCGACGGGGGCGAGAACACCGAGCAGGCGGGGGCGGGCCCTGCGGCGGGAGGCGGCGCGGGTCCGGGCGTCCGCCGAAAGCGCGGCCATCTCGGGTTGGTCGGCCAGGGTGCGACTCGCGTCCCACATCGCCTGCATGCGGTCGAAGCTCTCGGCGTTCCTGGAGTCCCGTCGCCAGGCGCTGAAGGCCTTCACGTCCGCCGTGGTGACCTTGCGCTGGTTGAGCCGCGCGAACCAGTCGGTGGTCTCCTTGCGTCTGATGTCGGCGTCAGCCTCGGTCGTCATCAGTCTTCGCCTAAAGGTCCAGCCGCAGCGCGCAGTAGTCGAGCGCCTTGGACATCCGCCACTCCACCGTCTTGACGCTGATCTCGAGCTCCTTGGCGATCTCGGGATACGTCATACCGTCAAAGCGGCTCAAGACGAAGACGTCGCGGTAGAGTTGCGGCATGGATCGTATGATCTGGGCGAGCAGAACCTGATCGAACTGGGGCGCGCCTTCGGATTCGGGGGATTGGAGGTCGGCGTCGCTTGGCCGACGGCGCCTATGTTTGGCGTCATCGCGCACCAGATTGAGGGCGACCCGGAGCAGGAAGGCGCGGGGATGGGCGATCCCGCCGTCGGCGAAGGGCGCGATGCGGATATAGGTTTCCTGCACGACGTCGGCCGCATCGTCCGGACCGATCCGAGCCCGGAGGCGACGGTTCAACCACGCAGCGTAGCGGCGGTACAGGCCGTCCAGGCCGCCGCCGACCTCCGCTTGCAATGGCTTCGCTTCGCTCACCCTGCCTCTCCGACCGCAATTCAGACGGCTGGAATCCGGGGCGCGAACGGACAGCCGGGCGCAGGCGCTCACACGCCTGACACGGTGATCCGGTCAGCGACAGCCACGCCGCGCGTGGGTCGTCGAAGAAGATATCGCACAGGGGATTCCAAGCCCCTGCCGACGCGTAGGTCGGCCTTGGCGAGCATGAATCAAACGAAATCCCGACGCAAGCGGGAGGGGTCGGGCGTTGGAATCCTCTGCGAACGAGGCCCGTTACTTCAGCGCGCAGCGCCGCCTCCGTCAGCGACGAACCCCGGCTCCGGCTGTGCGCCTATCTCGCGGCGCCCGACGGCCCCGCTGTAGTCGCGACCTGTCTGCGGTTCAACCGGCGGGGAGGCTTCCGTCCCGCAAGAAACCTGCGGGCGACCCGCAATTCATCGACGTTGCCCGGGCGCGAACCCGCCGTGTACGGAGGGAGTCGGACAACCGGTGGTGTAATATGGAAGCTGTATCCGAAGATCCGGGCCGTGGATCGCACGCGGTCACCCTGAGCCCGCGCGAACAGGAATGTCTGCAATGGGTCTGTCGCGGGAAAAGCTCTTCCGACATCGGAATCATTCTGTCGCTGTCGCCCCGCACCGTGGACAGCTATCTTGAGAAGGCCTGCTCCAAACTCCGGGTCCGGACCCGGATCGAAGCGGTCGCCTCGGCGGTCCGGCAAGGTCTGATCGACCCGGGATGAGGGGAGGGGGCGGGCCAGGAACTTCTGTGATGAAGCCCGGCGTTTCGCCGCCGATCGCCGCCGACGTTTGCACGTCCCCTGGCTCTTGATCGGCGCCTATCGTTCCCGGAACCCGCCGCCGGCGAGTCTAGATCGGCCAGCCCAAGCGCGCCAGCCGGGCTTGACCCCCGGCAGCAGTGGAGCAAGACACCCAGATGGCTAAATACGCGCCGCTCGCAGCCTTTCTCCGACGTCAGAAGAGCGCCGAGGTGGACCTGTCCTTTCGGGACATCGAGCGGATCGTCGGCGGCATTTTGCCCAAGGCGGCGTCGCTGGAGGTTTGGTGGCGCGTGGATACGGCGAGGGCGCCGATGCCCCAGCATCTCGCCTTCGCCGAGGCGGGTTTCGTCGCTGAACCGCGGACGCGGGCCGAGACCGTCCGTTTCATCCGGATTGCGGCAGGCGGCGCCCCAGGGAGCGAGGCGCGGCTCAGCGCGGCGAAGACCGAGAGTTGACGCCTGTCCGCTCCGGGCAGACCTCCGATCAGTCGGAGCGCCTGCCGGAGCGGTTCAGATCGGCCGGTCAGTTATGGTCGGCGTGACCTTGGGGAGCCGGAGCATCCGAGGGCGCCGGCGCGGGCGGCGCGGGTTCGGCGGGCGGCGAAGCGTCAGACTTCATCTTGTCGCAGCAGCTCATGGCGGCGTCAGCGGCCATGTCCTTGCAACAGTCGCAGCCTTCGGCGGCCAGGGCCGCTCCAGCGCTCAGGGCCAGGATCGCGCCGGCGGCGGCCAGCAGGTTGGAAACTCGCATCGTCGTTCTCCTAGTGAACCATGAAGCTGACAGACCCGGACATCTTGTGCCCGTCCGCGCCTTCCGCCGTCCAGGCGGCCCTGTAAGTGCCCGCCACGAGGCGGGGCAGGGCCACGCTGACGGTCGCGGCGGCCGGCGCGGCAGGGGCGTTGACGACGACCGGGGCACGTCCTTCGGCGGTGAGGGTCACGGTCTTCAAAATCATCGCGTGCGGGAAGTTGCTAGCGTTTACACAGGCGCTGGTGGGCCCCGAAGCGCATGAACTTTCGACTATGCGCCGACGAGCAGTAATCGGCGAATTCTCGCGTGATGCTCGAGTTCCGCGTCTAGGCGATCGGCGAGGCGGCGCTTAGCGACCTGCGGTCTGCGACGCGGCGGCGCCTCTACAAGGCGTTGTCGTCCAGACCGGCGCCCTGCCGGTGACAGCGGTTGAGCGGACCCGCTGTGCCGAAGCGCGACTGGACCGTGACTCACTTTGTCCGGCCTTCCCTTGGTAGATGTGTCTCTGCTTGCCGGCCGCCACCAACTGATCCGGTTTAAATCACTGAAGCCGAGTTTGTGGATGAACCCGCCGTCGAGTGTTTTTGTCGGGGGCCGGCCGGCTTCAGTTTCATTTCGTGAGGGGCGGGGGCGCGTGCCGCGTAAGAGACAGTAGGGGCGTCCCTTCCTAGGAGTTTGAGTTGACCCGTTTCAAAATCGCATCGCTCGCCGCGACCGTCGCGGCGCTTTCCCTGGTCGCCGGTCAGGCGGATGCACACGCGCGTCTCGTGAGCGCCACGCCGGCCGCCGGCGCTGCGGTCGCGGCGCCGCGCACCATCAGCCTCACCTTCAGCGAGCGCGTGGCGCCGGCCTTCTCCGGTTTCGATCTCGTCAATGCGGCGGGCGCGACCATCCGTGTCCAGACACGGGTGTCCGAGGACGGCAAGACGATCTCGGGCGCTCCGGCGAGGCCGTTGGCGGCCGGGGCCTACGTGGTCAACTGGCGGGTGGCGTCTCCGGACGGGCACCGGATGACGGGGTCCACCAACTTCTCGGTCCGCTGATCAGATGGAGACAACGGTCGTCCTGCTGAGGCTGGGGCAGTACATCGGCGCCGTCCTGCTGTTTGGCGTCCCCCTGTTCTTCGCGTTCAGGATGCCCATGTCGGACGCGGCCGCCGAAAGGTGGCCGCGAACGACGCTGCTGGTCGCCGCCGTGGCGACCGTCCTGGCTGCTCTCGCCAACCTCGTGGTCCAAACCGCCGTGATGGCGGGATCGCTGACCGAGGCGCTGAAGCCGGAGTCGCTGTCCTACGTGGCATTCGGCACGGGCCTGGGCGTCGGCTTCCTGGTTCGCGCGGCGATGGCCCTTTTGGCCGCCGTTCTGCTGATCAGTCTGAAACCGGGACGCGGCGGCTGGATCGTGCTGACCGTCGTCGGCGCTGTGGTCAGCGCCAGCCTGGCCTGGACCGGTCACGGCGCGGCGACGGAAGGCGCGGGCCGCTGGCCGCATCTGATCGCCGATGTCGTTCACGCGCTCGCCGCCGGACTCTGGCTCGGCAGTCTGGTCGCGTTGTTCCTGATGCTGCGGACCCGCCACGGGCACGCGGCGGGCGCGCCGGTGACTCACGCCGCCCTGGAGGGGTTCGCCGGTCTGGGAACGCTCGCCGTCGTCCTGCTGACGATCACGGGTCTGGTGAACAGCGCCTATCTGATCGGGTTCAGCCGGCTCGGGAGCCTGTTGACGACGCCCTACGGCGTTCTTCTGATCCTGAAACTCGTCCTGTTCGCCGGCATGCTGGCCCTAGCGGCCTCGAACCGCTTTGTCCTGACCCCGCATCTCGGATCGGCGCTCGAAGACGATCACGCCCGTCCGCTCGCCTTGCGCCGCCTGCGGCGCAGCCTGGCGCTGGAGACCGTGCTGGCGGCCCTGCTGCTTCTGATCGTGGCGATCATGGGCACCCAGGCGCCCCCCGCCGCCATGATGTGAACCTCGCCGAGCTTTTGTGAAGGATCGGCCTACAGCGCGGGAACGGGAGACTTGGCCGCGGGGGAGGTCGATCGCGACCCCGACTGCGGACGATTGAACCAGGCCTGGGTCGGTCGGTCGAAGGCGTAGCGGAAGACGGCGGCGCCGCCGAAAGCCGCGGCCAGGCCGACCGCCCAGGCGGTCCATTGCACTGACGGACTCCAACTCCGCCAATCGACGGCGTCGAGCACGCCGAACCACACGATCCGGATCACTTCGTTGGTCAGGAAGATCGCGAACGCCATCAAAGCGAGGTGCTCGACCAGCCTGGACGGGCTCCGAACCGGCAAGGCCCCGGTGGCGAAGATGATGACGGTCAGGAGGCCGAGGGTCGCCAGATTATGGGGTCCCAGAGCCTGCAGACCCGCCAAAGCGACCACGGCGGAACCGCCCAGACCGGCGGCCAGACGGGGCGGGCAATAGACCTGCCGGGCGAACAGAGCCACGGCGACGCCGAGGGCGAACAGCGGAAAGGCCCGCAGGAAGCCGAGGCGCAACGGCATCTCGTAGATCGGCAACCCGAAGGCGGCGTGGGCGGACAGGTTGGCGGCGAGCAGCCCGCCCACCCCAAGAGCGAGGATCAGCCATGGGGACAGGCCGCGCGCCGCGCGAGCGAGGAAGGGCAGGCTGACGTAACAGCCCAGGAGCGCCGAGAGCGTCCAGGTCGGCGCGTTCCATCCCTCTCCGCCCGGCACCCCATAGGCCTGCACCAGAAAGAACTGGGCGGGAAACCGGGACCAGTCGAACCATTCCGGGTGGCTGGGTGTTTGGCCCAGGATCGCCGCCGTCAGCACCAGCCCCGCCAGGGCGAGGCTGACGGTCATGTGGGCCGGAACCACCCTGAGAAATCGCTGACGGTAGAAGACGGAAAGCGGAATTCGCCGGTTCGCGAGCCGCTCGCCGTAGACGCGGGCGAGAACGTAGCCGGAGTCGATGATGAAGAAGTCGGTCAGCAGATAGCCGCGGTCGAAGACCGGATGGAAGAGCGGCAAGGGGATCGGAGCGGCCTCGCGGAGGTGATAGAGGACGATCATCGCCCCCACGACGAAACGCAGAAGGTCGAGCCAGCCGCCGCGCGCGATCGGCGGCGGGCGTCGGCGCTCCGGGGGTGCTGGATCTTCCGTCATCCAGCCATCATCCCCCCACAGGCGCCAAGGAAGGCTTGCCCGACACGGTGAACGAGGCCTTGCCGCCGGTGGTCGCGCGTAGGGGTTCGCGCGGGGCGGTGTGAGTGCATCAGGCCTCGAGTGGCGACCAGCGGAGGGCAAGACCCGGGAATCCGGCAAACCCTTCCGCTCCCTCGCCCGCTTGTCCTCAGCGGGTCGGTTTCGATCGAGGCGAGCGGCGTCGGGGCTTTCCGAGGAAGGCCCAGGCGCCGACCACCCCCAGGGCCGCCATGGCGACGCCGCTGAGCGCCGTCACCGCGCTATAGAGCCAGCCGCCGACCGAACTGGCGTGCAGGGGGTAGAAGGCGTTGTAGGCCCGGACGCCGGTCGGCAGGGCGTTGGCGTCGGAGGTCGCGACCGCCCGGCTGGTGGCCGGATCGATGGTCACGGTGGTGCGGCCGTTGGGATGCCACTCGCCGGGCTGCTTCAGACGGATCGTGGCGGGCTTGCCCGGTGCGGCGGGGCGGACAACCATGCGCGGGATCGCTTCGGGGAAGCGGGCCTGGGCCTCTGTCAGGGCGTGGGCCCAGTCGACGTCCCCGGTCCCGACCACCGGCGCCGGCGGCGTCGGGACAGCCCCCAGCAGGGCCTGGGTCGTGCCGTGAAAGACGATGGCCGCACCGGTGATGCTGAAGACGACCAGCGGGATGGCGAAGATCAGGCCGAGATTGCGATGGCTGCCGATCAGTTCGCGCCGGGCCCCCGAGCGGGGCCAGACCCGCCAGCCGGTGGCGCGCCAGGCGGGAATCCAGACGATCAGGCCGGTCAGGATCATCACCGCCAGGGTCAGGCCGGCGCCGCCGGCAACCAGCTTGCCGGTGTGACCGGCCAGCAGCTCGTGGTGAAGGTCGAAGATCCATGTCTCGGCTCGCGCCGGGCCCCACCAGCGGTCCACCACCTTGCCGTCGGGGTCGGCGTAGCCGAAACCGTCCTCGGCCAGGTAGAGCCGGTGAACGCCGACCGCCCCGCCCGGCAGGACCACCGAGGTGAGGCGGGGCTCGGCTGCCTCGAGCCGGTCCAGCGCCGCACCCAGACGGGCGGCATCGAGATCGATCTCGGCGCGCGCGGCGGGGACGGTGGCGCGGATCCAGTCGTCCTCGAACACCAGCAACGATCCCGTCAGGCCCAACACCACGGCCAGGATCGAGAGGGCGGTCCCGGCCCAGGCGTGGAGCGTGCGGATCGCGCCCATCACCGGCTCAGAAGCTCCGCGTCAGGGTCACGGTGGCCGTGCGCCCGCGACCGGCGAAAAAGCGCAGATTGTCGGTCGGCCCCTGTGTGTCCGAGAAATAGGAAATGTACTGCTCGTCCAGCAGGTTCTGCACCCCCAGCGACACCGTGCCGAAGCCCGCCTCGTAGCGGGCCACGGCGTCGAGCACCGTATAGCCCTCGAAGCCGTTGGCCGCGGGCTCGCCGTCGAAGTCGCGTGCGAGATAGGTCTGGGCCTGAAGGCGCAGGGCGATCGGGCCTGTCTCGTACTCGCCCCACAGCAGCAGGCGGTCGGGCGAGATGTTCGCTCCGTTCAGGTCGCGGTCCAGATCGCCGTCGCCGTCGCTGTCGCTCTGGCCGTCCAGCGCGGCGTAGCTGCCGCCAAGGGTCAGGGCGTCCGTGGCGCGCCATAGTCCCTTCAGCTCCAGTCCATCGATCCGCGTGGCCTGGCGCTGCACCTCGAAGATGCCCGAGGGCAGGCGGTTCAGCAGCGAGCCGCGTTCGGCCTCGGACCGGAACACGGCGGCGGACAGCTCGACGCGCGCGCCGCGGTATTCGACCCCGACCTCGGTGTTGTCCGACACCACCGGCTCGACGTTGAGGAAGGTGTCGACGTCCTGATTGGGGCGGTTGATGCCGCGCAGCACCCGACCGACGTCCGGCATGGTGAAGCCCTGGGCGAAGGAGCCGTAGACGAGGAGAGCCGGAGTCACCTCGAAGGCGGCGCCGATATTGAACAGCGTCTCCTCGAAGCCCGGCTCGCCGCCCGCCACCGTCTGAGGGCCGTAGGCGTATAGGGTCTGGAAGTCGTCGACCTTAAGCTTCGCCGATTCACGCCGCACGCCCGCCGACAGGCTGAGGCGGCCCGCCAGGACCGACTGGTTCAGCTGCAGGAAGGGCGACAGGCTCTCGTAGGCGGTCTCGGGCACCCAGTTGCGCCCGGTCAGGATCAGTTCCTGATAGGTCCGGTCGCGCAGGCCGTCGAGGCCGACCAGGGCCTTGAGGCCCGCCAGACCGGGAACCTGGCCCTGCCAGTCGATCTTGAAGCCCAGCTTTTCCGAGTTGTTGGCCGACTGGTCGAACAGGGTCCCGACCGTGGCGATGCGGGGGTCCTGGAAGTCCGGGAAGCTGCCGCCGCCGAATACGCCCTGGTAATCGTGGGCGAAGACCTGGGCCCGCAGGACGCCGCCGAACAGGTCGCGATCGGTGTAGGTCAGGGCCGCAGTGGTCACCGCGTTCGAGGGCTGCTCGCCCGGCGCCGCGCCGCGCACGGCGGTGGTCGGGACGCCCGTCGCCCGGTCGCCCGCCACGGTCACATAGTCGCCGTCGCCTTCCAGATCGAAGCGGTTGACCCAGCCCTCCAGCCGGCGATCGCCGCCCAGGTCCCAGCCACCGCGCGCAAGCAGCGAGACGGCTTGCGAGTCCTGGACCTCGCCCTGGGCGCCGTCGAAGCCGACGCGGCTGCCGTCAGCGTCATAGTAGGCGCCGCGGGTCTCGAAGGCCGCGCCCACGGTCAGGTCAAAGGCGCCGAAGTCACGGCCGCCGATGGCGGCGATCTTGGCGCCGACGCCGTCGCCCTGCAGCTCGTCGTCGGTGGTGACCTGGGCCATCATCCGCCCGGTCAGGCCCTCCGCCTCGGACGGCTTGCGGGCGGTGACGTAGTTGACCACCCCGCCGGTGGCCCCGATGCCCTGGATGGCGTTGGAGCCGAAGATGACCTCGACCCGGTCGATGAAGAAGGGATCGATGGTGTAGCCGTCGCGGCTGTCGTCGCGCAGCGGCGTCGACTGCGGCACGCCGTCGACGAGATAGAGCGGCGAGCGTCCGCGCAGGGTCTCGCCGAAGCCCGACAGCTTCTGCCGCGTCGGCGAGAAGGAGGGCACCAGGGCCGCCACCGTATCGACGGCCGAGGCGGCCAGCGCCGTCTGCTGGACGATGGCCTCGGCGTCGATGAGCTCGACCGTGGCGGCGATCGCGGAGCGCGGGGTCTCGATCCGGGAGGCGGTGACCACCACCTCGTCCAAAAGCGTCGCGTCCGGGGTGGGCCCCTCCTGGGCCGCCGCGGGAAGCGCGGCCAGCAGCAGCGGCAGGAGGGCGACGGTGGCGAGGAGACGAGGGGACATGGAGCTCTTCAGGGGAACGACAGGGAGGGCGTCTGACCACAGGCCTTGTTGCGAGTCAATCGCACTCGCATCTAGCCAGCCTGGTGTTGGCTTCTTCGTGGCTATCGCAGGGGCCGAGCAGCGCTTGACCTGCGGGGCGGCGAGAGGAAAAGAGGTTCATGGCCAAATACGCGCCCCTCGCAACCTATCTGCGGCGTCAAAGGCGGACCGAAGTGGTGCTAACGTTCCGCGATATCGAACGCATCATCAGCGGCCTTCTTCCGAAGGCTGCGGCGACGGAGGGCTGGTGGAAACCTGAGCGCGGCGCGCCCGCGACGCCACAGCATCTCGCCCTGGCGGACGCCGGCTTCGTGGCCGAGCCGCATCTCCGAACGGAGACGGTGCGGTTTATCCGCGACGGAGGTCCTCGCGACGGGTCGATCGGAGGTCGGGATCGGCCGGTTCTCGACGACGGCGGTGTCATCGCCAACGAGCGGACGGCCGTCGCGAAGGGCGAAGAGACCGGTCGGCTCAGCGGTCGTCAGGCTCACGGAGCGCCGGCGGGCTGAGCGCGGCCGGGGCGAGCTCGTCGCGACGCCTGTCGAACCGGCGCCTTATCCAGGTTCGGCCGGGCTTTTCGACGAGCAGATGCAGCGCCGCCGCGATCAGGGCCGTGGCGATGAACAATCCGATCAGTTCGACCGGCGTGATGCGGAAGGTGCTGTCGACGCCGCGCAGTTCGGCCACGACGCCCTTCCAGGCCACGATCACCGGCATGTGCACCAGATAGAGGGCGAAGGACGCTTCTCCGGCGAAGACAAGGCCCGGGGCGGCGAGGGGGCCCTCGCAATCCGCCCGCGCGAGCAGGGACCAGGTCAGAATCACGGGGGCGGCGAGGGCGACGATGATGCGGTCGTCCAGCGACAGCTGCATCGCGCCCAGCAGCAGGACGGTCGTGGACAGGGCGGCCGCGGCGGCCACGGGCGGGCTCCAGCGCCAGCGATGGCCCAGCCCGTAGAGCGCCATGCCGACCAGGAATTCGGGGACGATCCGGAGAATGCCGAGGGAGTCCTCAGCTCGCGGAAGGACCTTGCCGAACGCCTGGACGTAGAAGGCGTCGAGGGCGACGAACGCCGCGGCCCCGATCCCCAGCAGCACCCACGGCCGCGCTCGCAGACGGAGGGCCAGCCAGGCGTAGGCGGGGAACAGCAGATAGGCGAACCATTCCGCCGACAGGGACCAGCTCGGGCCGCTCCAGTTCAACTCCGCATCGGTCGGAAACCAGGCCTGGATGAGAAACAGCGTCTGGAAGAAGGCCAGCAGCCCATAGCCCTCGCCGTCGAAGCGAACGCCCGCGGCGGTCGCGCCCAGGACCATGACCAGGGCGCCCGTCAGAACGGCGACGTGCAAGGGGTAGAGACGCGCCAGCCGGGCGACGATGAAACGCCGGTAGCTGAAACCGCCGCTTGCGAAGGCCGGGCCGTAGACGTGAGCCAGAATGAAGCCCGACAGCATGAAGAAGGCGTCCACCGCCAGCCGGCTGCGCTCGATGATCGGGCTGAAGCCCAGGGCCGGATCCCATTGGAGCTGATAGTGAAACAGCACCACCCCCACGGCGAGGAAGGCGCGCAGACTGGTCAGAGCCCTGAGATCGGCGGGGTAGCCGTCTCGGGTCGGCGGTACGGATGTCATTCGCGATGGCCCCCCAAGGGCGGCGGATCAGCACCGCCGCCATATTGAGATACGCATCGGGCGGGAACATCCCTCATGCGCGACGCCAGACGGGGCCGGCCGGTCATACGGGACGTCCAAGTCTGGCTCGGGGCTCGGCATGCCCTCGGCCGGTTTGCCAGCCTGGACCGCTGCGGCTCTGGGTGAGGCCGCCCCCAAGACATGTCATGTCCCTCAGCCAGACGAGAGGATGTCCAGGCCGACCGCCGGGCCTGGCGACCAAACGCCGGGAGTCCGTCCCCGGCTAGCGGGAAGCGCGGCCGAGAAGTTCGATCAGTTCGGACGCCTTGGCCTTGCGGTCGGCGAGATCGTCACCCGCGATCGCGCCCATGACGCAGTGATCCATGTGGTCCTTCAAGACCTGGCCCTCGACACGCGACAGCGCCGCCCGAACGGCCTGGAGCTGGGTCAGGACGTCGATGCAGTAGCGGTCCTCCTCGACCATTCTGGAAAGACCACGCACCTGTCCCTCTATGCGGCTCAGGCGGTTCAACACCTTCGGCTTGATCTCGGTCTGCATCCTGTTCCTCGTTCCGACCGTTCGATCCTACCTCACCGTCACACCTTGCGCGATACCCCTGTGGAGTATATTTGTTAGTGAGGTTGTCTGAGGAGCCGTCATGGCTACGTCATCCCATTCCCATCCCGCCGGTCACGGCTGTTGTTCGAACAAGACGCCTCAAGCCGGCGCCCAGGCGATCGATCCGGTCTGCGGCATGACCGTCGATCCGGCGACCACGGCGCATGGGGCCGCCCACGCGGGGGAGGAGTATGTCTTCTGTTCGGCGGGCTGCCGGACCAAATTCGTGGACGATCCGGATCGCTATCTCGGCGAGCGGCCCGAACCGGCTCCCGTCACGCCCGGTGCGATCTACACCTGTCCGATGCATCCCGAGGTGCGCCAGGAGGGACCGGGCTCCTGTCCGATCTGCGGCATGGCGCTGGAGCCGGAGACCGTCACCGCCGAGGCTCCGGTCAATCACGAACTGATCGACTTCACCCGTCGCCTGTGGATCGGCGCGGTTCTGACGCTGCCGGTCTTCGCGCTCGAAATGGGCGGCCATCTGACCGGGCTGGCGATGCGGATTCCGGGCCAGACCTCCAACTGGATCCAGTTCGCCCTGGCGACGCCGGTCGTGCTGTGGTCCGGCTGGCCGTTCTTCCAGAGGGGCTGGGCGTCCATCCGCAATCGCAGCCTCAACATGTTCACCCTGATCGCCATCGGCGTCGGTGCGGCCTGGATCTACAGCGTGGTCGCGGTTCTGGCGCCGCATCTGTTCCCGGCGGCGGTCCGGCGGATGGACGGCAGCGCGCCGGTCTATTTCGAGGCGGCGGCCATCATCACCGTCCTGGTGCTGGTCGGCCAGATCCTGGAGCTTCGGGCGCGCGAACAGACGTCGGGGGCCATCAGGGCCCTGCTGGACCTCGCCCCGAAGACCGCGCGGCGCGTCCGCAACGACGGCGGCGATGAGGACGTCACCCTCGATCTGGTCGCTGTGGGAGATCGGCTGCGCGTCCGTCCCGGCGAGAAGGTGGCGGTCGACGGAGAGATCTTGGACGGCCGGGTCACCCTCGACGAGTCCCTCGTCACGGGTGAATCCATGCCGGTGACCAAGGACGTCGGCGACAAGGTCGTCGCCGGGTCGCTCAACAAGACCGGCTCGTTCGTCATGCGAGCCGACAAGGTGGGCGCCGACACCCTCCTGGCGCAGATCGTCCAGATGGTGGCGCAGGCCCAACGCAGCCGCGCGCCGATCCAGCGGCTGGCCGACAAGGTGTCGGGCTGGTTCGTTCCGGCCGTGATCGGGATCGCCGTTCTCGCCGCGATCGTCTGGGGCCTGGCCGGCCCCGAACCGCGGCTGTCCTACGCCCTCGTCGCCGCGGTCTCCGTGCTGATCATCGCCTGTCCGTGCGCCCTGGGCTTGGCCACGCCGATCTCCATCATGGTCGGGGTGGGGCGCGGCGCTCACGCCGGGGTGCTCATCAAGAACGCCGAGGCGCTGGAGCGCTTCGAGAAGGTGGACACCCTGGTGCTCGACAAAACCGGCACCCTGACGGAGGGGCGCCCCTCGGTGACGGCCGTCCGGCCAGCCGACGGGTTCGACGAGGCCGAGCTTCTGAGACTTTCCGCCAGTCTTGAGCGGAGCAGCGAGCATCCGCTGGCGGACGCCGTCGTTCGGGCGGCGAGCGACCAAAATCTGGTTCTGTCCGAGGCGTCGGACTTCGACAGCCCCGTCGGGCGCGGCGTCACCGGGGTCGTCGACGGCCGCCGCGTGGCGCTCGGCAACAGCCGCTATCTGGCCGAGATCGGCGTCGACGTCGGGCCTCTGGAAGCCGGGGCCGATACGCTTCGCCAAGACGGCGCGACCGCCATCTTCGTCGCCGTGGACGGGGCTGCGGCCGGCGTGCTGGGCATCGCCGATCCGGTCAAGGCGACGACCGCCGAGGCCATCCGCGATCTGAAGGCGTCGGGGCTGCGTCTGGTGATGATGACCGGCGACAACCGTACAACGGCGGAGGCGGTGGCGCGCCGGCTCGGCATAGACGACGTTCAGGCCGAGGTTCTGCCCCAGGACAAGGCGGCGGTCGTCGAGCGGCTGAGAGCGGAGGGTCGGATCGTCGCCATGGCCGGAGACGGTGTGAACGACGCCCCGGCCCTGGCCGCCGCCGACGTGGGGGTGGCCATGGGCGCCGGCTCGGACGTCGCGATCGAGAGCGCCGGGGTCACCCTTCTCGGCGGCGATCTCCAGGGCCTCGTCCGGGCGCGCAAACTGTCCCGTGCGGTGATGAGCAACATCCGCCAGAACCTGGTCTTCGCCTTCGGTTACAACACCCTCGGCATTCCGATCGCGGCGGGACTGCTCTACCCGGTCTCCGGCCTCCTATTATCGCCGGCCCTGGCGGCGTTGGCGATGGCCCTGTCCTCCGTCAGTGTGATCGCCAACGCGCTGCGGCTCCGGGCCGTCCGACTCTGATGGACGTCCCATGGCCAGAAGGCCGTCGCAGACGAGAGCCGCGGCGGGCGCCAATACGCATTCCGGCGACCGATCCCTCGCCTGATCCAACGGCGTTCGGGAATATTTAATCACGGCGGAACCGTGGCTCCGGGGCCGGATTACGCTGGACGATGTCCGGCGTGGGCAGTCGGGGCAAGGGACCAAACTCGCACCCGCCGCAACGTTGTCGGACGCATCGATCGTCTGGCCGTCCGGCGATCCGCCGGCGACCCCCTCAAGCGGAGAGACTCCCTATGCTCACCCCGACTTTCACCCGCACGTCTCTCTTGGTCGCCGGCTGTTCCGCTCTCGTTCTGGCGGCCTGCAGCCCGGCGGCGGAACCGCCGCCGAACACGGAGGCCGAAGCCTCGGCTCAGACGCAGGAGCCGATGGCCATGGCGCAGACTCCGTTCTCCGCCGCCGAGGCCAAGATGCACGAGGCCATGATGTCCGCCATGGGCGCGGATGCGGGCGAGACATGGGCCCGCAAGATGATCCCTCACCACCAGGGCGCGCTGGACATGTCCGAGATCGTGCTGAGGGACACACAGGACGCGGATATCCGTCGCATGGCCCAGAAGACCATCGAGATGCAGCCCGGCGACATCGCCGAGCTGCGGCGCTGGCTTGAAACGAACGTGGGCGCCGCCGCCGGCGCGGCGGCTCCAGGCGGAAGCGCGGAAAATCCATACGCGACGGCCGAGGCCGAGATGAAGGACGCCATGATGGCCGCGACCGGGGCCGACACGGACCAGACCTGGGCTCGCAAGATGATCGCGCATCACCAGGGCGCCCTCGACATGGCCCAGGTGGTGTTGCGCGAAAGTCAGGACGCCGACATCCGGCGCATGGCGCAGAAAACGATCGAGATGCAGACCGCCGACATCGCCGAGTTGCGCGCCTGGCTGGACTCCCATCCGGCCGGCGCCGCCTGATTGGCGATCGGAATGTGATTGAAGAGCGTTGTCGCGAAAGGACCGATCCATGGAAAAGATGAAGACGATGGACTCAAAGATGAAGACGATGGACTCGATGAAGGGGAGCTACCGTTCCTTCGGCGTCGAGCTCATCGTGGATTTCATCATCATGTACCTGGTGATGTACACGATGATCGCGTCCCTCAATCACTTCTATTTCAACCTCAACAACGTCTACATGACGCTGATGATGGTGTCGCCGATGGCCATCCTCATGCTGATCTTCATGCGATCGATGTATCCGTCGAAACGGACCAACCTTCTGATCGGCGGAGCCGCCGCCCTGGTGTTCGCGGTGAGCTTCTACGGCATGCGGACCCAGGCGGCGGTGGGCGACACCGAGTTCTTGAAATCGATGATCCCGCACCATTCCGGCGCCATCCTGATGTGTCAGCAGGCCTCGCTGACGGATCCGGAAGTGCTGGGTCTGTGCGAGGAGATCGTCAGCTCCCAGGAGAGGGAGATCGCCCAGATGAAAGCCATCCTGGCGAGGCGCTGATCCAGCGCCAGGCGACGGGAGTTTCCGGCCCGGTCGGCTCTGCGGCAGCGTGTCGCGAGGGCCGACCGGGTCGCCTGCGTAAAACCCTATAGATCGTCGCCTCGCCGAGGCGCGGTTCTGACTTTGAGGAGTATCTTATGAAGCTGGATCGTCGACTGCTGCTGCGCGGCGCCGTCGCGGGCGGCGGTCTCGCCGCCTTGCAGGGCCTGATGCCCGCCTGGGCGCAGACGGGCTCGCCGGGGCTGCGGTCGGACCTGCCTACCCTGACTGGGCCGAATATCGATCTGACCATCGGTCAGACGCCCTTCACCGTGAACGGGCGCACCGCGACGGCCACGACCATCAACGGCGTGCTGCCGGCGCCGGTGTTGCGGCTGCGCGAAGGCCAGAACGTCCGTCTGGCGGTGACGAACACCCTGGACGAAGACACCTCGATCCACTGGCATGGGATTCTTCTACCCTTCCAGATGGACGGGGTGCCCGGGATCAGCTTCCCAGGCATCAAGCCGCGCGAGACCTTCGTCTACGAGTTTCCGATCAGGCAGTCCGGCACCTTCTGGTATCACAGCCACTCCGGCCTGCAGGAGGCGCTCGGCCACTACGGGCCGATCGTCATCGATCCGGCCGGCGCCGATCCGGTCGCCTACGACCGCGAGCATGTGCTGGTCCTGTCGGACTGGAGTTTCATGCATCCGCACGAAATCCTCGACAAGCTGAAGAAGAGCCCCGGCTACTTCAACCGGCAGCGCACGACCCTGGCGGGCCTCTTCTCCGGCGAGGACCGCATGAGCCTGGAGGAACGGCGCATGTGGGGCCAGATGCGGATGGACCCGCGCGACATCCTCGACGTGAATGGGACGACCTACACCTATCTGATCAATGGACACGGCCCGCAGGAGAACTGGACCGGCCTGTTCCGACCCGGCGAACGGGTGCGACTGCGCATCATCAACGCCTCGGCCATGTCGATCTTCAACGTCCGCATCCCCGGCCTGTCGATGACCGTGGTCCAGGCCGACGGCGAGAACGTGCGCCCGGTCGAGACCGATGAGTTCCAGATTTCGGTGGCGGAGACCTACGACGTCATCGTCCGCCCGACCGAGGACCGGGCCTACACCATCGTGTCCGAAGCCATCGACCGATCGGGAATGGGGCGGGCGACCCTGGCGCCACGCCTCGGCATGACCGCCGAGGTCCCGCCGCTCCGCGAGGTTCCCAATCTGACCATGAAGGACATGGGCATGGGGGACATGGGCGGCATGGGCGGAATGGGCGGCATGGACCACGGCTCCATGGGGGGCCAGCCGGGCGGCGCCATGGCGGGAATGGATCATGGGGCCATGACCGGCGCTTCCGGCGGCGCCATGGCGGGGATGGATCACGGCGCCATGGCGACCCAGTCCACCGGTGCGATGACCGGGATGGATCACGGCTCCATGGCCGGCATGAACATGCGCGATCCCGCCAACGCGCCGCCGGACATGGCGGTGGGCGTCGGCGTCGACGCCATCGCCATGGCGCCGGCCAACCGCATGGGCGAGCGCCCGACGGGGTTGGCCGACGTACCCCACCGCGTACTGGTCTACACCGACCTGGTCTCGCTGACGCCCAACAAGGACCAGCGTCCGCCGTCGCGGACCATGGAGATCCACCTGACCGGCAATATGGAGCGGTTCATGTGGGGCTTCGACGGGAGGAAGTTCAGCGAACTGGTCGAGCCGATCCGCTTCGAGCGGAACGAGCGGGTGCGGGTGACCCTGGTCAACGACACCATGATGGCCCACCCGATCCATCTGCACGGCCACTTCTTCGAGCTGGTGACCGGCGGACCGGCGGGTCACCAACCGCTGAAGCATACGGTCAACGTTCTCCCCGGCGGCAAGGTCACCTTCGACCTGACCGCCGACAACCCCGGGGACTGGGCCTTCCACTGTCACATGCTGATGCACATGCACGCGGGCATGTTCAACGTCGTCACCGTCCGCCCCATGGCAGGAGCCTCGTCATGATCCGTCGGTCCGTGGGTCTCGTCCCTCTGCTCCTCGCGGCTTCGGCCGGCCCGGTGTTCGCCCAGAGCCACGCCGGGCACGGCGCGGCGGCTAACGCCGTCCAGCCTTCCGTCCAGCTGCCCGCCGGGTGCGTCCGGCGCGGCGCGGCGACCGCGGATCCGTCCCGCGTCGGAACGCCCGGGGCGCCGGTCTGCCCGACCGGCGCCGTGCCCGAGCGCGCGCCGGCGGCGGCGGATCCGCACGCCGGGCACGACATGTCGACGATGCGGCAGACCGCGCCCGCGCCGGCCATGCC